>JAZUKH010000246.1:0-20272 GCA_045643185.1 Myxococcota bacterium
TTATATTTCACCGATGAAATCGATTCGATCGACCTAGTTTTTTATATTTCACCGCAGACTGCCTGGGGGACGGTAGAGACGCGCGGACCACGCGTCTCCACACGTCCCCCCCCCTTCATCACGTGAATCTTAGAAGGGGTAGCGGCGTATTTCCCCCCACGACATGTCGTGGGGGAAATAGCCGCGTAGGGGGAGACTTCCCCCTCCACACACTAAAAAATCTTATTAAGATTTTACGGACCTGAAAATTCGAATGCGAAAAATTAGTGAAGCAGTGCTTCTTCGAGTTTTCTGATCTCGTAATCGAGGGCGGTATCAGTTTTTCGGCTATCGGCGATGACCTGATAGGAGTTCATGATCGTGGTATGGTCGCGTTCAAAGACTTTGGCGATTTCGGGGTAGGAGAGGCCGCAGTGAGTATAGGCGAGGTATTGGATGATCTGACGGGGCCGAATGATGGTGCGTTTTCGGCCGCGGCCCATGACTTCGGTGCGCTGCACGCCGTAATATGAGCAGACACGCGTGATGATGGCTTCGATGTCGAGTTTTTCTTTCGGCGCTTTTTTGAAGGGTTCGAGGATCTCGGCGGCCAGTTCGACGCTGAGCGGACACTGACGGATCTGAGCGGTGAACTGAAGTTTTTTGAGAGTTCCTTCGAGGTCACGGATATTGGATTCGCCGCGCGAGGCGATGAACGTCGCGACGTCGTTGGAGAGCATGATGTTGTCGCGCAGTGCCTTAGCTTTGAGGATAGCGACGCGCGTTTCGTATTCAGGCGGCTGAATATCGTAGCAGAGTCCGCCGACGCAGCGGGAGATGAGACGTTCCTCGAGTTTTTTGATCTCTTCGGGGCGTTTATCACTCGTGATGACGATCTGACGCTGTTTGTTGGCGAAGTCGTTGAAGGTGTGGAAGAGTTCTTCCATCATGGCTTCTTTGCCGCCGATGAACTGGATATCGTCGAGCAGGAGGACGTCGCAGTTCTGGCGATTTCGGGCGCGGAAAGCGGCGGTCGTCTGGGTCTGAAGTGCCGTGATGAACTCGTTGGTGAACGTTTCGCTGGTCATGTAGCGTACGCGCAGGCCTTTACGCTGCACTTCGTTGCCGATGGCGTGCATGAGGTGCGTCTTGCCGAGACCGACGCCGCCATAAAGATAGAGGAGCGGGTATTTGACACCAGGCGCGGCGGCGACTGCCTGAGCAGCGGCGTAGGCCAGGTCGTTGGAACGTCCTTTGACGAACGTGTCAAACGTGTATTCGGGCACGAGTCCGCTGTCATAGCTTTGCTCGATCGAAACCGCGCGCTGTTTCCAGTTAGACGACATACGAAACCCGGCTTCGGACAGAACCATTTCTTCGCTGTTACGTTCGACCTTACCGAAAGGCAGCACGGATTGACGGGCAGCGTTGGCATCATTGACGCCCATGTTTGTGTCATAGTCGCGCACGCTGATGTTCACAGCAACGTTCAGCCCGAGTTCGGCCAACGTTTCGTCCATCTGTTCTTTCAGATTTGCTTCGACGAAGTTCGCGGTATAGGGGTCAAAAAAACTGATGTCCCACTGTTCGTCGGTCATCTGCTGGCAATGCATCAGATTGATGTATTGGTGGCAGGCCGCATTGGTATGATTCTTAAGAAGTTCGAGGAACTTAGCCCAAAGTTCAGCATTCATAGACGTGATCTTTCATGTGCTAATAGACAAAAAAACCGCTCGGAAAACGCCGCAAAGTTCAAGCGAGTCGTCCTCGAAGCGGACCGCTTTGCCTGACATCCATGGCGAAAACCCACAGCAAAGAAAAATGCCGCCGAGTCCATCCTTAGACTCAAGAAATCTGTCAGACCTTGCGGCGATGGGATTGACCTGACGTGGCGTAAAATAAAATCCAAGCGCGTTTGGGTCAACTCATTTTAATTTTATAAACCCTTTTATACCCTTCGTTTTTCCTTTAATTTCAACGAGTTAGATCACATTCACACCCGCTCAAAAATAAAATTCGGCAACCACAGCAACATTTCGAATTTTTCACACATTCGAACATTTTGAGTCTAAAACCTTGCGTTCCACCAAAGAAGATTCAAGAACAAACGCAATTTAAGAATTAAATTCACACCTGTGAACGTTTCAATTTTTTGGGGATGGATCATTTTGGCCGAGAAAAGCCCTCTGAAAATTATGCACAAAATTAAATCGAAGCAAAATTTTCGGATTACATTTTCAAAATTTTGGCAAGTTTTCCGAAGATTATTCAACATCTGATTTGAAACGGCTCGATTTTGAGTTATCCACAGGCGACCTGTGGATAACCCTGTGGATTACTTGGGGATTTGGTGGATAACGTCAAAATTTTCAAATTTTCAAAGAAGTTGGTGAAAAATACAAAACTAAGACCGATTTTTGTAGAAAATTTCATTGTGTGGAAAAGTCTGTGGGTTCTTTGTGGGTTTGTTGGGGATGTCATGTGGAAAACTCTGTGGATAACTTTGGCTCAAAAGCTCGATCGAAGATTATCCCCAGGCGATACACAGCTTACCCACGGGAACATCCACAGGTAAAAATGCGTCAAGTCTTGACAGGATGGGCTTTTGCGAAGTTATCCACGATTTCCACAGGGCCTAATATAGACTACTAAGAATAACTCTCTCTTAAAAATTCTTAATGATAGAGATAGCGCGGTGGCTGCGAGCGAATGGTCAGGTGATTTTTATATGTTTCGTAAACATGTATAATTACCTAAACTAATTTTTATAATAAATTTATTCAAAACCTGAAAACGAGGGTGTTCGGATGTTTGTTCAGGTAATTTGTGTCAGAAAGTGTGAAAAAATAGGCGGTAAAGCTTAAAATTGCTTGTCAAAATGGGGCCAATGGGCAAAAATAGAAAACGTTGTTTTTTCTGCGAAGGTTTGAAAAACCAGAAAAGACCAGTCGATACATTAATAATGGTAGCGAAACACGGAGGACGGTCGTCGCGCGCTTCGCGCCCCGAATGAGAGGATACTGATGAAATTTTCGATCGAACGAGACTGCTTTTTGAAGCTTCTAAAGAAAGTCGACTCTGTGTGTGCGAAGTCGAACAATTTTGCGATTTTGGCGTGCTGCCTGATCGAAGCAAATGGCAAC
Organism: Myxococcota bacterium; assembly: GCA_045643185.1. Classification (GTDB taxonomy): domain Bacteria; phylum Myxococcota_A; class Bradymonadia; order UBA4248; family UBA4248; genus RGIG464. The sequence continues at coordinate 3,123 of JAZUKH010000246.1, forward strand.
ACCATCACGGTGACGGGCAATGATCTGGATATCACGCTTCGCGCATCGGACAGTGCCAACGTGCAGGAAGAAGGTCACGTGGTGCTCAACTGCAAACGCCTTTTCGACACGGTCAGCTCGCTCGATTCCGGCGTCGACATTATGTTCTCGGTCGAAGATAATTCCGTTCGCATCCAGGCTGGTAACTACAAATCCCTCATTCCGACGGCCGATTTCAATGAGTATCCGCCGATCGCCGAGATCTCAGCTAACCCCGCTGTGACGATCAAAGCTGGCGAATTCAAAGAACTCATCGATAAGATCTCGTTCAGTATCTCAAAAGACACCAACCGCGTCGACTTCACAGGGGCACACCTCTCTATCTCCCAAAATGGCGTCATCCAGCTCGTATCGACCGATGGGCATCGTCTTTCCCGCATCGAAAAAAGCGTCGAGATCAACGGAAAAATCGCCGAAGGCTTTGAAATGGGCGTCATCGTGCCCGGTAAAGGACTCGCTGAATTGAGCCGCACGCTGTGCGATGCGGATGCCGAGATCCATCTTGACTTGGCTAAAAATAAGATCCTCGTCTGCGGCGAAGGTTTTGCCTTCTATAATAATCTCATCGCCGGTCAGTTCCCCGATTTCTCCAAAGTCATTCCGCCTCACCTCGAACACAAAGCTATCGTGCGTCGCGAAGATTTTCAAAAACTGCTGCGCCGCGCTGGCGTCTACGCGAACAAAGCCTGCGTCGTTCGTCTTACCATGAGCCGCGGCAAGATCGAGATCTCGTCCTATGACCAGAACAACGGTGAAATGGCCAGCGACGTTGAATGCGAATACGATGGTTCCGGCGTGACTGCCGGCTTCAACTGGCGTTACATCGACCAGATCCTCAGTGTCATCGGCTGTGACGTCATTTCGTTCGAAGTCATCGATATGGATTCGCCTGCCGTCGTTCGCGATGTCACCACCGATAAACTCGACTATATCGTCATGCCGATGCAGCTCTAGGATCTACTGAAAACTTGTTTTTTTAAGGGCGAATGCACGTAAAACGTGACATTCGCCATTGTCCCTTCGCCTGGCAGGGCCGTTAGCACTTTGACATGATCGATATCCGAGCGAATCTCTATGAACCTGCCCGTGAGGGCGAAGAAACTGCTGAAATTTATCGTCGTGAAGCCCGAGCCCTGTTCGAGATGAACCGGGCCAGTGAGGCTGCCACCAAACTTCTTGACGCCGCCTATGCCAATGATCGTGACGAGGCTGCGCCAGAGAGCATCGTTCGCGATCTGCTCACCGCTGTTGAATTGGCGCCGAAAGAGGCTTGGATCGCTTCGTCGGCACGTCGACTGCTCGTAAAACACGCCGTTTGGACGGACGCGCTGCGCCTGCTCGAACACGAATGCCAGCTCTCGACCTCGCATGAAAACACCGTTGCATGCGCGCTCGAAGCAGCCGCCATTCACTGGATCGTCATGAACCAGCCTGATCAGGCCGCTGAATGGGTCAAAGTCGCGCTCAATGCCGACCCCAACCACATCGGTGCCCTCTACCTGGCGCTTTGGCTCGAAACCACGCGCCGTCATGCACACGAAGCGGCTCAGTGCGCCGAAAATATCGCGAAGATCCTCGGTTCGCCCGAAGAACGCGCCGTGCTGTACACGTACGCCGCAAACATTCAGTTCGCTCAAAATGACGACTACGCCGCGATGGGGCTCTACCAGGCCGCCATTCAGGCTGATAAGAATGCCCTCTACGCGTTGCTGCCACTCGCTGCGCTCAACGAAAAGAACCAGAAGTTCGCTGAAGCCGCTCAAAATTGGTACGGCGCAGCCTCGGTCTTCGACGACAAAGCTTGTGCTGGCGAATTTTACGCGCGTGCAGCCGCAATCTGGGCGCTGTTGGGCGAGTTGGGCAAAGCTGCCAATGCATTCGACGAAGCGTTCAAACGCATTGAACCCGATGATAACCAGTTCGTCGCAGCCATCGAAGTGTTTGAACGACTCGGCAATGACAAACGCGCCATCGAACTCGAACAGTGGCGCATCCAAAAAGGTTCGCCCGAACGACAGGCCGCGGTTTGGAACGAAATGGCCCGCATCGCTTTGCAGGGCGGCGACCTCGCTGTCGCCGAAAACGCCCTTGACCAGGCTGATGCCGCCGGGGCTAACGACCTCTTCACATTCGATTGGCGGTGTGCGCTCTGCGAACGCACTCAGAATTACGCCAAAATGACCGAGATCTTGAAAAAGGCGATCGAGTCTGAGGCTCATCCCGCGCGACTGGAATACCTCACATGGCGGTTGGCGCGAGCTCAGGCTGCGGCGGGCTGCGATCAGGATGCCGCTGAGACCATGCGCGAACATCCGGCTCGTATTCATCAGTGGCGCCTTTCACAGATCCTGGATGGTTCCGATCACCACGAAGCACACGTTCGCGCCCTCGACGCGTGGCTCAATGCCACCAGCGACGAAAAAATGCGCGCCGCTCTGCGCTCGCGGCTCGTCAACCTGCTCTGCGAACGACTCAACCGACCCGAGATCGCTTACCAATACATCCGAAACGTTCAGGACGATGACCAGTCTTTCACGGCGCGCTTTGAACGACTGATCCTGCTTCAAAAACTCGATCAGAAAGCAGGACTGCTCACGGCTCTGCAACAGTTTGCCAGTGCCACCACCGACCGCGAGGATGCTCGTATGTGGCTCATGGAAGCCGCTGTCATTGCGGCTGAGATCCACGAACAAGACACGGCTACGCAGATCCTGCAGACGTTGCACGACGCTTACCCCACTTATGTGCCCGCCATTCTGTTGCTGCACGACTTGGCCATCGCCCATGACGACCTGCCGCGCGCAATTCTGGCCAACGCTTGGCGCGCCGACGTGTTTCCTGAACAACAAGCTCAGATCTTTACCCAAAATGCCTGGTACGCCCAGTGCCTGGGCGATCAAAACGGCACACTCGCCTGGTTCGAACGCGCCGCTTCCGTCGCGCCGCTCGATGGCGGCACGGCCATGGAATACGCGCGACGTCTTCGCGCTGCTGGGAATGTTCAGAAAGCTGTCGATTGCCTGCAGGCCTCGCTTGATGGAAAAATACTGAACACAAAACAAAGTGATGTGCCCAAGGCCGATGTCGATGACGCCATCGATCTGCTCATCGAAGGACTGGATCAGCAAAATACCGACGTCCATGACGGCGTCGAAAATGATACCAGCTGGGGGTTGGATGACCTCAAGACGACGCCACAGAATATCGACGAAAATTCTGAAGAAACACAAAATCTTAATAAGAATTTGACCGAAAATGCTTGTGATGACGAGCTTCGTTTTGCGAACCTAAAGTCGATCTGCGAGCTTCGTGCCTGTTGTCTGGGCTTCTCCGATGACAACGCGGAACGGCAAAAACGCATCTTTGAAGCGTCACCAACATTCCGACATTACATTCAATATGTCATTGCTGCGATGAACGATCGACAGATCGACGCGCGCTTCGATAATATCCTCAAGGCCACAGCTCAGGTCGAGCTGCCCGATGAAGAATCCAAAAACCTCGTGCTTTGGCTCAAAGCTGAGCTGATCATGGGACAGGGCGACGATACCAACGCACGCGTTGACCTCATGCTGCGTTCCAGCCTCAAACAGTCTTATGGCATTGCCTTGCGCGCCGAGATCCTGCGTCAGTTGCGCCAAAAATCTGACGAAGACGCCGCGTCATGGCTCGAGACTTATGCCGCTTCGACCAATGATAAGTGGATCGCGACTGAGGTGCTGCGCGAGGCGTCTTTGCGTAATCTTTGGGTCGAACATAACTTCGATGCGGTGCGCCGCACCTCGCTCGCTGCGTTCCGACAGACCGGCAACGACTGGCGCACACTCTGGGAACTCGAACACTTCGCGGATATCAGCGAGGATTATCAGGCACTCGGCGTTTTGCGTGAACGCATGGCACAACTCGAGATCGAGCCTCTGGCGCGCCAACAGGCGCTCAAAAACGCCCTGGCGCCATACGTCGACGAAGAACTCAACGACCATGCTGTGCGCGTCGCCCAGGCTTGTCTCAAACAGGATGCCCACGACTTCACCGCGTTGCTTACGCTCGCTCAGTTGGCTGAAGACGCCCAAAATTCCTCGCGCCTCGCGTACGTCGCCGATCGACTCGCCGAAGCTTCCGTCAGTCGCGAAAACCGACTTTGTTACGGACTTTGGGCCGCCAATCTCTGGCACGAAACTGGGAGCGACGACCAAGCCTTTTCAAGCCTCACGTCATTGCTCGCCAATGATCCGACAAGCGCGCCGGCGATCGCCAAGGCTGAACAGCTGCTCGGCAGCCTCAAACAGTGGGATAAGCTCTCGGTCGTGTATGTGCGTGCCATCAGTGCCCTGCCCGAAGGCAGGACTCAGATCGAGCTTTTGCGCAAACAGGCATCTTTGCTCGCCGACAAGCTCGACGATCCGGCGGGCGCTTCGATCGCTCTGAGCCGCATCCTCACGCAGTCACCCGACGATCTCGAGGCGCTTGCCCAGCAGACCGAGCTGCTTGCGCGCCAATCTCGTTGGGCCGAAGCCGTTGAGACCCTCGAACTTCGCATCAAATACACCGAAGATCCTCAGGCGCGCCGACTGGCCAACATCAAACTCGCTGAGATCCTCATTCACCAGGTCGCCGACATGGATCGCGCGCGGCGTCTGCTGCGCCGTCATCTGACGCAGTTCGATCACGACATCGAAGCCCTGCGCCTGCTTTACGAGATCGCATGCTCCGAACGCAACTGGCTCGAAGCTCGCCTTACGCTCGACGAGATCTGTCAGCAACGCTCGCACTTGCTCGTCTGGGCAACGCTCGCATACACCCGCATTGCCCGCGAAGCCGAATGGACCAACGACGTCCGTGTCGTCTACGAACGTAATGCCATCGCCATCGTTCTGAGCAATCGCGACGATTTTGAAGACCTCGTCAACGATTATAAAACACACGGTGAGCTTGAACGACTCATTCGCGTTGCCAAGTACGATCTCGAAAAATCCCAGGATCCCGAGACGATCTCGCAATATCGTGGTTGTGTGGCCGCACTCTACGTTGCCAATGGGCAACACTGCGATGCCCTCAAATTCCTTTCTGGCGTCATCAGCGAGGAAAAACAGACCGACTGGGCCTATCTGGCACGCGCCCAGGCGCTTTTCAGCGCCGGTCAGCTCGATTCTGCCGCTGCCGAATTCCGTCGCACGCTCACATTCAATCTCGCGATGAACAAAGCCTATGCGCCGTTCCTCGACGTCCTGCATCAATTGGGCGATGACGTCGCATGGCGCGCGGTCAACGCGTTCGTCGAACACCGTTTGGGACATCGACAGAAAGTTGAGCGCATCATTCAGGGAAATCCGCGCGGTTTCTTCAATATCGAAAATATCGCGATCGAAAATCAATACGTCGAAGCCTTCCAATATCTGCGTCTCATGACGCCCTACATCTATCCGATCTATGAGCGTCCCATGCAGGTGCATGCGCTCGACCAAAAACACTGGGCCGTCACGCGCTGTCGACAGCTTTTTGGGCAGAATTTCGAAGTCAAACCGCTCTATTTTGCCAAGTTGAGCCGTCCCGAAGCCTGCGTCCGTCTCACCGATCCGCCTGCGATCATCGTTTCGCACGAACTTTTGGCCGAACAGAATGCACAATTCGATTTCTGGGCCGCTTATGCCATGCACCAGGCCACGTCCGGCGGCGCCATCATGGATGCGATCGACGATGATGAAGCCGACGCCCTCTTCATGGCGCTTTGCCAGCCCGAACCCGAAACGATCCGCGCCCAGGCCCTCAAAAAAATCATCGCAAAACGCCTGCCGCGCAGCGACCGAAAGCTCTTCAAGGATGGCGTGCCCTTTAAGGCTCCCAACTGGTCCGACTTCCGCGCCGCGCTCTCGACCCGCGCTGCCTGCATCGCTGCGGTGATCTCCGGGGCGCCTGCCTGCGCCTTGGCTGCGTTCCCAAATAACGAAGCCCTCCAACGCTTCATCCTGTCTGACACCTACGTCCGACTCATGAAGCTCTATTTCAGCTAAAAATTTGGTTTTTTGGGTGGGGGATGTCTCCCCCTACGCGGCTATTTTTCCCACGCAGCTGCGTAGCGTGCTACGCAGCTACTACGTGGGAAAAATACGCCGCTACCCCCTCGCCTGGCAGGGCCCAAGACACGTTTTCAAGATGGAAGCGCACTTTTTCGTTCGACAAATTCTGACCTGGTTTGACCAAAATGCCCGCGATCTGCTCTGGCGACACGAGCCTACGCCCTACCGGGTCTGGGTCTCCGAAATTATGTTGCAGCAGACCCAGGTCGTGACCGTTACGCCTTACTTCGAACGTTGGATGCGTGAATTGCCCTCGGTCGAAGCGCTTGCCATGGCCGATGAAGACAAAGTTCTGAGCCTGTGGGCCGGACTCGGTTATTACCGGCGCGCCCGCTATCTTCAAACGGGTGCCAAATACCTCGTTGAACACTACGCTGGTCAGTTTCCCACCACGCTCGCCGAGTTGCGCAAGATTCCCGGTGTGGGCGCCTACACCGCCGGCGCCATCGCGTCCATGGCACTTGGAATGGACGTGCCGGCTATCGATGGAAACGTTGAACGCGTGTTGGGACGTTACTTTGCGATTCGGGGTGACCTCAAAACTGGTGCCGCGCGTAAAACACTCGAAGACTGTGCTGAACGCGTGGCGGCGTGCGGCCAGGCTGGGCGCGTCAACCAGGCTATGATGGACCTGGGCGCCAGTTTGTGCTCAAAGACGGCCGCTTGTACGGCGTGCCCCGTGGCGTCACATTGTCAGGCCTGTTTGCTGCAACTCACAAACGTGATCCCACAAAAAGCGCCGAGGCTCGTCAAAGCTCAGTCGTGGCGCGCCGCGCTCGTTCTCGTCGATGCTCAAAAACGCGTTTTGCTGCTCAAACGAAAACCAGACGGGCTGCTCGGTGGACTCTGGTCGTTTCCCATGATCGACCTGGTCGGCGAATTGCCCAAAAAAGCGTCCGAAGCTGCGATCATGGCGCGTGCCCCTCGTCAGAATGCCTGGAATGCCTGGCTTAAACAGCATGGTTTTGGGCTCAAAACCATTCAGTGCGCCGCAAACGGTGAATTCGTGCGACACATCTTCACGCATATCGACATGCACGTCACGCTCGACATCGCACAAGTCAAGGGCGCGTTCGAGCTCAGTCACGTATGCCTCGATGACACCGAATTTGAGGTCTGCGAGTGCGTCTCGTTTGGCAACGACAACGCGTTCGATTCAGATCACCCCATTTCGACGCTCATGACCAAGCTCGTTCGGCAATATCAGTTGCGTTGCAATTCAGTGGCGTCAGCGCTTTAAAATAAGTTTATTATGACCCAATGCCTCGCGCAATGGCGCGCGAAGTGTCAATAACCGTGTCCACGTGATCACAATGAAGACGATTTTTCAGTGTTGTTTGCCAATCCTGGCTTGTTTGACCGTAGCTTGTCACGATCAAACGGAGTCGGTTTCGACGGAAACCGAGCCCGTGGTCGAAGAAAACGTGACGCCGCAATGGGCAAAGCCCGACCGACCGGGCGTGTATCTCAATTACAATCAGACGTTCGTTGAGCTTTTTCGCGGAAACCTGGACGATCTGCAGACGACGAATGCTGACCGTGGTTTTGGGTTCCTCACGCCTGTCGGTCAACGTTATGCTGGCGATAACCAGGTGTGGACCGTCTGGAATCGGCGCCTTAACCCAAATACCCTGCAGATCACGCGTATGGACGGCGCGGTCATTTTGAGCGATGACTGGGTCGAAGATGTCAGCAACGAAAATGTCGCCTGGTTGCCCGCGTACAGCGTGCCATTGGAGATCAGACAGGTCAGCAAGAACGACCCGATCGTGCACTTGACGGCGACCGAACCGCTCACACCAGGTTTTTATGTACTCCATGACGATTCGTTCGTGCGTGCGCGCCACAAAAACGAGGTGGCGGCCTACTACCCGTTTTTGATCACCGACGACAACTCTGTCGAAATGCTTTGGCAGCGCGCGGCTGAGAACTGCTTTACGCGCTTGTTCGAAAAGTATGACAGCCAGTTTAACGGCAAGGTCGACAAGATCGGGGAGTTGAAAGCCTGTGCTGAACAGAACGTTTTGAGTCAGCGGTTGAGCCGCGACGAGTCAAAACGCGCGTTGTTTCAGAACCAGCGTTTGTTTTTGGCGTCTAATGCACGTGTTTCATTCAATACCATCGAAACGAAGATCTTTGACAAGCAGGATCTACAAGGGGATGCGCTCGAACGATGGTTTTGGAAACGCGCCAAATTTAGCATTCTGATGCGCCTGCAGTCATTGCACGATCGACTGGTGGCAAACGCGGAATCCGGTGCCAATACGCCTTATCAGGATTATTTACCCAGTCTGTATCGCTACTACTTGGCGACCGAGAATCCAACCCAGCAGGGGCTGGAAGGACTGTTTTGGATCCCGTTCAGTGCTTTGTCGCCCGACGATGCTCAGCTCAAGGCGTTGTTTTCAGCTTTGACGACGAATGAAGACTGGCGTCCGCGTTTGACGACCTTGTTGGGCGCCGTGGAATGGCGAAAGATCGCGTCTGCTGTCGAAAACAATCCCGAGTTTGAGCCATGGTTCAAGGCCATGTCGCCCGATGTTGTTGCCGCGTTCAAAGATATTGCGGCAAAGATCGCGCTGCGCGACGAGCCGGCAACGCTCACGATCGGACCGTTTGAAGTCAGCCAGTTGCCGCCCGAAGACCAGCTCAGCGTCGTTCAAAAGGTGACGAAACGCGCCAAAGCGCTCGAAAGTTGTGCGCGCGGTCTCGAAAGACGCCTCGGCAAGCGCAATGCGACGCTGATCTTTGAATTTAACTTTGACACGTCATTGGGCGCGCATACGACCACGCGGCTCATCGATCCGTTTGCCGAGACGCGTCGCGTCTCGACGCCCGTTGTGGATGCCGAATTCACCCAGTGCGTGCGTCAAAACCTCACGGAGATCACGGTCACGCCGTCGCTTACGCCCGTTCTGCACGCGTCGTTTGCACTCACGATACATGCGCAGAAACAGGCTCCGTGGCAAAAATAGCGTCAGCGCGAATGAAAAACGTGTCACGCCCTGGCTCTTTTTTCACCATGGCGTGGCGTTTTACAAAATTTTGCTGACGACGGCCTGCGTTTTGGCGCTGTCGAGGCCTTCAAGGTCGACGCCGATCACGACAACGCGTTTGGCATCTTTGCCGGCGCAGGTCGCGACGGTGTTATCGGCCATGTCGAGACAGGATTGGGCACCGGTCCAGACTTTGGTGGCTGTCGGTTTGGAGGAAAGCGAACCAGCTGCTTTGCGTTGACGCGTGTTTTCGCTGCGTTTGCCGATGCGGCGATCCATCGAAATGACGCTGCCGGCGTAACAACCGAGGTATTGACCGTTTGTGGGATCGCACGTCGTTGGGCGATTTTGCACGTTGGGCGCATCGACGACGTTCAAAACGAACGGCACAGGCTTTTGGGCGGCGGCCTGAATGGCTTCGTCTGTCGAAACGAGTCGGTTCGTGCACGACACATCGTGCCACAGAATGCCTTTCGTGGCTTCGTTCACGAGGTTGGCATCACGCACGGTCTCGACGCCAAACTCGGCCGGAATGACCCCGGCCAGACTGCGTTCGTGTGTAAATAAGTGGTTGGTTGGGCGCATGGGTGAGTCGGAACGACAACGTGCCACGTCAAGGATCGACCAGGTCTGGGCGCCGGGACGATAGGAAAAAGCCAGTGAGGCATGGCTTTCGGCGCCCGAAGCGGTCACCGCTGTGACGCGCATTTGAACAGGTTCGTCGGGCATGATCAACACGGTGTCTTTCGTTTCGGCGCGTTTTACCCAGGTGCCGTCGTCGGTCGACGTGTAAACTCGGTAGCCCTGAACGCCCGCGATCTGGTCCCAGCGTGCCACCACGCGGCCGCTCGATTCTTTACGAAGTGACTGCATCATCGGAATCGCTGGACGGACTTCACCGTCGTTGTCGCCCAAAAATTGACGCACGATGCGGTCTATCGCCGCACGTGTGTTCTTCTTCTGGCGCATCGCATTGACCATGATCGAGAATGCATAGGTGTGGCCGTTCGTCGCATTCACGAAGAAACCAGTGCCCGAAATCACGTCGCGCAACGTGCCCGACTTGGCATAAACTCGCCCCAGACCGTCTTCGGTCGTCAGACGGCCGCCGTAGGTGCCGTCGTAGCCTGAGATCGACATCGATGCTGACCATTCACGCGCGTATTTCGTGTGAAGCATATATTGCGTCAGATCGTTGAAGAAATGTGCTGTGATGTGGTTTTCGTGTGAAAGACCTGAGCCGTCGCGCTGAATGACGCCTTTGGTAGCCAATCCCTCCGATTTGAGCCACGCGTTGACGGCGGCCCAGCCGGCTTCGTAGGTGTTTTTGCCCGAGTGGTGGGCTCCCATCGCCAACATCAGCATATCGGCGTATTCGTTGTGGCTCGAGCGATTAAGGGGCACGATCGCTTCGGAGAGCATCGGGGATTTCCACGTCGCGATCGTTTTGCCGGTCATTTTGTCGTTATTTTGTTCGACAGAAATGCCGCCGTAGCTCAATTTGTGTTGTTTGAGCAGGCCGCCAAACTGTTGGGCTGCCAGACGAAGGTGAGACGGCGCGTGTAGCATCGCCGTCGTTTTGCCGCCATACACGACGTAACCGCTCACGATGACTTTGCCCGTGATCTTTTTGATGCCTGCAGACTGGATTTGGGCGAGCAAGCCGCGCCAAGGCGTGCCATTCGTGGGGTAGAAACGCGTGCTCCAAGTAAAGTCGTGGTCAATATAAACGTGCAGATTGCCCTTTAATACGCCGTTTTCGATCTTGCCTTCGGCGTTGACGCGCGTTTCAAACTGGTGATCGCCGCCAAGAATGTGAAGTGCTGCGGCTGTTGTCAGCAATTTGTTATTGGACGCTGGTTTGAGCAGTTTTTCGTTGTTTTTGGCATAGACGATACTGCCCTCGTCCAGATCACGCACTTCGATGCCGACCACGGTGTTGCGCATGGCTTTTTCATTAAGGATGCCTTCGATCTTTTGGGCGATCGACTGCTTTTTGGACGCGCTCATCTTGGTTGGACTGGGCAAAGTGATGTCCGAGACGGGTAACTGGGTTGGGCTGTCGACCACACTGGGCTCATTTTGGGCGTTTTTGACGTCTGCGGTCACTGCGTTTGGCTTGGTCGTCGTGGCTTTGGTCGTCACGGCAACATCGTCACGCGTTGCTGCGCGTAATGCCTGAGTGGCGGCATCGTTCACGGCCACAGGTTCGCGTCCGTCGAGCGTGCGCAAAATCGGTTTATCTTCCGCAATACCAAGGCTCGCCGTGACCAAGGTCAACATACCAGTCAACGTCGCACCAAGCTTCCATGCTAATTTCATATTTCTTCCTAAATCATTGCGTCGTTTTTATAGGGCGCCTAACACAGGTGCCCACCACAATCTCTCACAGACATGGATTTTGGCGAATTTTTGAGGCTTGGTGGTGACGATTTTATCCGGTAGAGACGCGCGGTCCGCAATTGGATTTCAGATGATTTCATGAACTCGTCACGTGTTTTTGTTATAATGATGCGTTTGGTTTTGGTGTTTATCGTAAACTTTTTCAAGTGAGGATCATGTTGAAACGTTCAATCGCATTTTTGTTTGCAGCCATGTTGCTGCCGACGGCGGCGTATGCCCAGTCGGCGGAATCCGCCAGTGTTGCGCAGATACAGGCGCATTTTGAGGAACTGAGCCGTTCGCTCAACGCGAAGTCGCCGTCGTCTGTTCAGGACATCGAGGCGAAGTTGATGCAACCGCTTCCGCTCGACATGAAAGTTCATTCGGTTCAGCGTCAGGGCGACGCGTGGATCATTCAGTTGGAGGGGGGCTTTGCGACGGAAGGTAAGTGGGCTGCTTATCAGCTTGAACTTTTGCGCAACCACTTCATGATTGCCGGTGGAATGGGACAGGTGCGCTTTGAAGTGCGCGACGAAAAGGAGCGCTTTGTCGAGCTGCGTGAGGTCAGTTTGGAGGCCGAAAAAGCCGTTCTGCGTGAGGCCAATGCCTATCAGCAGCGTCGCGCCAATAAATTGCCCAAAGTGAGCTGGCCAACGGTGCGTGCCAAAAAGCTGCCGCTTGGTGGCGCGCTCTCAGGAATGCGCATCGCGCTTTCACCCGGTCATGGTTGGGATGGCGGATGGGAACGACCTTTCTGCACCTATAACTCCGATTCACACGGGGTTCAGGAAGACATCACCAACAGCTATTTCATGGTTCGATGGCTCGGTCCGTTGCTCGAAAACATGGGCGCCGAAGTCGTGCCACTGCGCGAATTCGACTATGCGACCGACATTCGCATGATCGACAATGGCGAATCCGGCTACAGCGAGTCGGGAAGCTGGTCAGATGCCAGTGGCTCCGACCCCAATAACGGGGCACGACGTTTTCAGCATGGCTCGAATTACCGAATTTCGTCCGACACGTCCGCGAAGGCGACATGGTCGCATCAGTTCACTAGCCCGGGATGGCGCCGCGTTCAGGTTTGGGTGCCTAACACCGATGCTTTGGCGAGTGATGTGACTTATACCGTCACCGACGCCGGCGGCGAACACGTCTATCACGTGAATCAGAAAGAATACGGCCGTCGCTACATTGACCTCGGCAAACACTGGTGTAATGCCATCGCTCCCTGCTCTGTCACACTCGCGAACGCCTCTGGGGCCGGTTCCATCGCGGCTGACTTAGTCAAGTTTGGTAGCACCACCGAAAATTATACTGGTAATAACCTGCCAGTCTGGAAGATGGGCGGTCAATATTACATCAATGACTATACGCTCAACGCCCATAATACGATCAACGAGGATGGTATTACGACGCGTCCGAAGTTTGCGGCACTCGCTGATTGCGACGCCTATGTGTCGATCCACACCAATGCATTCCAAGGATGCGGTACCTCTGCAGGATCCCCTGCCGCCGGTTACGTGTCCTATAACTACGAGAATGGCACGCATGGGATGGCTGCTTATGGGGCTTTGATCCACAAAGGGGTCGTCGATCATATTCACCAGGAATTCGATGCCGGTATTGTCGATCGTGGGCTTGTATCTGATTCCTATTTAGAACTGAAGGGCGGCATGCCGAGCGTGTTGCTTGAGATGGGTTTTCACGACAATCTCGTGGCTTTGAGCGGTTACGCGCATTCCGATAACGAGTCGATCCAACACCCGGTCTACAAGGAAGCCGTCGCTAAGGGAATCGCCGACGGTATTGCGCACTACTGGGCGCTTTCGGATAAGTCGATCTCGCGATCCGCGGCTACGAACACGTATAGCTACGACAAAATGCTTCCGCCAGCGCGACCGACCGGTTTGAAAGCCATCAACGACGATACGCCTTGTTCACTCACGGTGTCGTGGGACGAAACGCCTCGCGCCAAAGCTTATCGACTCTACCGCATCAGTAACCTTCGTCCCGAGATGGAACGCGCCTGGGATGACGGCATCGTCGTGAATGGAAATTCGATCACGTTGACTGACCTCGAACCGGGTAAGGTCTATGCCTTCAAAGTCACCGCGTTGAACGAAAATGGCGAAAGTTTTGACTCGCGTGCCGTCACGGCACGCTTTGCTGGGCGCGAAACCACCAAAAAAGGCCTCTATATCTCGGGGTACACGCGTTGGGACGCACTCGTTGACGAGTCAGATAACGATCTGCAGTATGCCGCCGAACACGGTATCGCTCTGGGCGCCGTCGGCAAGAAATTCGCCTTCGACGGCGCTTTGCTCGACGCCGTTGAAAAAGGCAACGTGGACATCAACAAATACAACGTCATTGATTACGAAGGCGGTCGAAATACCAAGGCTGGCGGCAGCTACGCCTCGACGGATCTGCAAAACCGATTCAAAAGCTACGTCGCCAATGGCGGAAACCTCATCATGTCGGGCGCCGAGATCGGTTGGTGTTTCGTGTATCAGGAGGTCGGGGCCGATTTCTTCCAACAGGTCTTTAAGCTGACCTACAACAAAAATCAGGACGATGCTGAAACGCATTCCGTGGCTGGCACCGGTGATTTCGCTTCACTGGGCACGTTCTCGTTCGACGATGGCAGTCACGGCATTTATAACGCCAAATTCCCCGACTACTTCTCGCCCAACGGCTCGACGGCGGTCGCTAACTACGGCGGTGACGGCAATAAACCCGCGATCTTGATCACTGAACACACGGCGGCACTCGGTTTCCCGATCGAGACCGTGTACCCTGCCAGTGCTCGCGCCAAACTCATGGGCTGCCTGGTCAACAAGTTGGTCGATGGCACGGCTTGCGACGCGACTCAGTACGACGCGACGTCCAATGGCGCGGAAGCCATGCAATGCTCCGAATGCGTTGATGATACGGTCGTTTGTGATGGCGAACACCAACTCAGAAAATGCGTCAAAGGCGCGTGGCACGTCTCCGTGTGCGGCGATGATCAGCATTGTGAGAACAACGCCTGCGTTGCGAATCCCGACACGCCGGATAACCCCGACAAACCGGATAACCCCGACACGCCGGATAATCCCGACAAACCGGATAATCCCGACAAACCGGACACGGGGGATCTTGAAGTGGGCGTGGATCCCGACATTAAGGAGATCGCGACCGAGGATGATTGCTCTGTGTCTGGGCTCAAGACGCCGTCGTCGCGTCCGTTTGCATTCTTGGCTTGTTTGGGCGCCGCGTTGTTGGCGCTTTCGACGCGTCGTAAAAAACAAAAGGGTTAATCAGTTATGCGTACAGTCAACCTCGTAGTTTTGGTTTGTCTGAGTTTTTTGGCGTTGCCCGTCTGGGCTCAAACGCCCGACGTGGCTGCATCGCCGTCTGCTGACGCGGTGTCTGGTGCAAACGTCGATGTTGCGTCCGACGCGTTGGCGCGCGCCCTGGCGGCGACGCCGCCCGAACGCGCCAAGCTCGGTCAGGCTTTGGCGCAGAGTCCCGAACGGCTCGCCGAAATTGACGCGTGGATCGCTCAAACTGACGTCGACGCGCCTCAAAACCTCATCATGCGCGACTTGTTGCTCGCCATGCCCAAATCGGTTTCGGGCTCGCGCCTCGTGGCACTCGCCAAAAAAGCTCGGGACCCGAACGTTCAAAACTCGTGGAAGCGTCATTTGGAAGCCTATCCAGGCCCTTATGCCAACGTGTTGGCCGCTTGGACGGTCGCGGCGAGTGATGATCCTGACCGGTTTATGACCCTGTTGCGCGAATTCGCGCAGTTTCAGCCGGAGGCGGCGTTGAAACTTTGGGCGCAGCTCATCGAAAATAACACGGTCGAAAAGCTCGATCGCGTGGCCGACTACGGGCTGACGCAGCCCGGTGCCGTGGCGGCGCTGTTGACTCGGCTCGACGAGCCGAAGCTCGACGAGGCTCAGCGGTTGCGTCTGTACCGCGCACTTACGAAGGCCGTCTGGGCACAGGTCGGTACGCAAGACGTCGCCAACGACACTGTGAAGCGCGACGTGGCAGACCTGCTCGAAAATAAAGCCGTTTCGCGTCGCATCGTCGGGTTGGACGTGGTCGGCGCGCTCAAGATCACCGACTTCGTTCAAAAGGCGGCCACGACGTTTAAGGACGCCAAAAACACGACTGAACGCGCCCACGCGCTCATCGCGCTCGTGCTGAATGATCCGACGGCATACCATGAACTCGTTTTGTCGGCTTTGACCGATGGCGACGAGATCTTGCGCATGACTGCGGCTGAACTGCTCAACCAGGTGCCCGCGCTCTCAATGCAAATTGAAGAGGCGACGCTCAAAAACGCGTTCGACAAAGAGATCTGGCCCGAGACACAGCTTTCGCTCTACCATGCGATCTTAGCTCGGACGGACGATGCGGATTTTGCCAAAAAAGTCATGCTCAACACGCAAGTGACGCCTGAAACGCGCATGGCGGCGGTCAATGGTCTGACGGCTTCCGCCGAGCTCTCGTTCACGCTCGATGACATGGCGACGCTGCAGCGCACGGGCGCTACCGTCGATCTCATCGCGACGGTGGCTGAGTTGCTTTATGATCATCATGTGGATGACCGAGAAAAATTGCGCACCTGGATTGCCGTGCAACGCCCGTTTGAGCGCCGACTGTTGACCACCTTTGCGCGCTTCGTCGCCATTGACGGCCGCGAAACGAACGAGACGCTCGATTACGTGCGCGACGTTTGTAAGCACGCCGTTGAGGAGGAAAACATTTTGCAGCCATGTATCGCCTATTTTGAAGATCACGCTTCCACTGACGCGGATAAAGCGTTACTCTCACAGCTCACTGGTCGAAAAAAGCAATTCGACATGATGATGGATCTGTAAAAAATAAACGTCCGTCCCTTGGCGTTTGGCGTGGTCTTTCTGACGCGCCACGTGAGGGGGGAGCGGCGTATTGGCAATAACGCGGTGGAGACGTCCGGTCCGGGCGTCTCCACCGCATTATTGCCAATAGACGCGTAGGGGGAGACTTCCCCCCCCATACATAAAAATTAAAAAAATCGAATAAAATTCCGATGAAAGATTTTCTTATTGCAGAATATAAGACGATTATTCTTGTTTTAGTATTTTGTGCAGGCATCTTTTCGTGGTTTTACGTGCGTGAACTCGAGAAGGATGCGCAAAAGAATGCGAAAACGGATTGGGCGTACACGTGCATGGAGCCGGGGCGCGGCGTGAACGCGTATCACGTGGGCGATGCGGCGCCGGCATTTGACGACTCGTGGGAACGCGTCGAGGACGTGCCGGGCATCACGATGTGGCGCCAGAACGGCGGTGAATTGGCCGTGAGCGTGCGCGATGGGCACATTTGGGCGATCGAGTACGCGCCAAAGGACGAGGCGCTTCGCAGCAAGTGCGTGGCTGATCTCGAACATTGGACTGCGTCGCATCCGTTGAATTCTGCGCCCATTTCGGCGGGCGAAAACCAGTATCTGCGCTATCCCGGCGTCGTCGATATCATGCGCTCGCACGACGGCGAAACGACGCACCAGGGCTGGATCATCAACAGCATCATGTAGTAGAGACGCGTGGCTCACACGTCTAGAGACGCGTGGCTCACACGTCTAGAGACGCGTGGCTCACACGTCTAGAGACGCGTGGTC
>JAZUKH010000247.1:0-10595 GCA_045643185.1 Myxococcota bacterium
TGCGTTCATGCGCTCTCTATTAAAACTTCCTTGCTTCACCTGAGTGGTAACGATCGGCAAGCCATTCTGTCGAACAGTCCTTGACATTTTTAAGACGCTTCCCTAGAAAGACGCGGTTTTTTTGCCTCGTCGTGAGGCGCATTTTTTTTTAGGAGAACTTTATGCCGCAATATGATGAGGCGATCCACCGTCGCCGTACGTTTGCCATTATTTCCCACCCGGACGCCGGTAAGACGACGTTGACCGAAAAACTTTTGTTATACGGAGGGGCGGTACACACCGCCGGCTCGGTCAAGGCTCGCAAGAGTGACCGTCATGCAACGAGCGACTGGATGGCGATGGAACAGGAGCGTGGTATCTCGATCTCGACATCAGTCATGCGTTTTGACTGGAACGGTTGTGAGATGAACCTGCTCGATACCCCAGGACATAACGATTTTAGTGAAGACACTTATCGTACGCTGGCCGCAGCCGACTCGGCGATCATGTTGATCGACGCGGTCAAGGGCGTCGAGCCTCAGACGATCAAGCTGTTTCAGGTTTGTCGCATGCGTGGCATCCCGATCGTCACCTTCATTAATAAGATGGACCGTGAAGGACGTGATCCGCTCGAGCTGCTTTCTGAGATCGAAGATGTTCTTGGCATTCCGACAACGCCTGCAACCTGGCCGGTCGGGCAGGGCAAGGCGTTCTGTGGCGTTTATGACCGCTGGAACAAGCGTCTGCTTAAGTTTGAGCGTGCCGAAGGCGGTTCCAATAAGGTGCCGGTCATCGAAGCGGATATCAACGATCCGGCCCTCGAAGCTGAAATCGGCTCTCGTATGTACGAAAATCTCGTCGAGGGACTGGAATTGCTCGACGGTGCTGGTTCGGATTTCGATCGCGAGGCATATCTGCACGGTCAGCTAAGCCCGGTATTCTTTGGCAGCGCCCTCACTAACTTTGGTGTTGAGCCGTTCCTCGATGCCTTTGTGAAGCTTGCGCCGTCGCCGCGCGAACACATGACCGTTGATGGTGACGTGATCATGCCCGAGGACGAAGACTTTTCCGGCTTTGTCTTCAAAATTCAGGCGAATATGGATCCGCATCACCGTGACCGCATCGCCTTTTTCCGTATCTGTTCCGGTCGTTTTGAACGCGGTATGACGGCGACATTACGTCGTACAGGCGCCAAACTTACGCTGACCAAGTCGCTCACATTTATGGCTCAGGAACGTGTCAGTCTTGATGAGGCTTTTGCCGGCGATATCGTTGGGCTTTGGGACTCTGGTCAGCTGCACATTGGCGATACGCTTTGCACTGGTAAAGGCGTGACCTATGAAGGCATTCCTCGATTCAGCCCCGAAAACTTCGTACGCGTCGTGCTGCGTGATCCGCTCAAGCGCAAACAGCTCAAAAAAGGACTCGACGAACTTTCCGAAGAAGGCGCAGTGCAGGTCTTTTATGATCTTCAGCGCATGGAACGCGATCCAATTTTGGGTGCCGTCGGTAAACTGCAGTTCGATGTCGTTCAAAATCGACTTTTGAACGAATACAACGTCAATGTCACATTCGATGGTCTGCCGTATCAGTATGCACGCTGGATCGAGGGTGACCTTAGTGTGGATGACATCAGTCGCCGAAGCGGCACGCTGTGTCTACATGATATCGAAGACCGACTCATCGTGCTTTTCCAGAGCGAATGGATGATGAATCGCATTATCGACGATTATCGCGATAAAAATGTCAAGTTCATTGCCGCTGTTCAGCCTGGTCGTAAGGCGGACAAAAAAGCGTAAACCTTTGTATTCGCGTGTGGATGCGCTTGAATTTGAACGCATCCACACGTTTGGATCTTAAGTGAAAAAATACTGAATTTATATAATAGAAATAATAATTCAATATATAAAACAAAATCACCAGAATTTGATGGGATAGGCAGTTTGCGTACGGTTGAAGCAGCAGGAAACCCATAGGTCGGTTTTGACTGACCTATGGCATGTTTGGCGATGATGCACCGCGTTTGACATGGAAACAACAGAAGACACGCATGACGTTAAAAAGGTTCATATTCTGTAAGTCTGCGAGGAATTCAGCCTGGATTTGGGACAACCAAAACAGCGCGGACTTCGTCAAAAATCCCAACTCAATTAGCTTTGACTTGTGCGATATTCAGGAATAAAAGCGGCACGATCCTATTAGGATCGTCGAAGTGAATTTCGTTTTTTTGAACGTAACTGGCCCGGATTGCGCATAAAAGATGTCCGGGCATGCTCAACAGAAGAAAAGTCTGTTTTGTACTGGGACGAATGGTTCGTTCCAGGAAATCGTTTGGTCCATAGAAAGGACTGTTTTAAGGAGTATATATGAAAAATACCCGAACTCGTTATGTTGTTTCTTTGAGCGTTATGGCAGCGCTTGTCGCGATCATGAGCGGCTGCAGCTATGACAGTGTCAAGGAATATGAGTGGGAACAGAATTGGAACGCTGATCGTCAGCCAGATAAGAGTCTGTTGAAGATGGCGCTTCAGTCGACCAGTGGATGCGCGATCGATACCGACTGCGCGACGGGGTCATTCTGTTACCATGGTCAGTGTACGATGCAGTGCAGTGACACCTGGCCCTGTGAAGACTCGGAAGTGTGCACGCTTCATGGTCGTTGCATTTCCAAGTCTGCTTCCGCTGCGATTGCGGCGAGTGCTCGTCATCGTGATGCTGACAGCGACAGTGAGTTCGACGAGGCCATGGCTGAGAAGGAAGCTTCTGACGTCGTCGAAATGATCGAAAATCCGGATATTATTAGCGTTTCCAACGAGAATGTTTTCGTTGGAGAAGGTGAAAAGTCGGTTCAGGTCAAGATTCGTACTGCGGTTGATTACGGCGCCATAAATTACATCGTGAGGGATACGGTTAACGATAAAGTCTCGATGTTGCAGAAAGCGACGATCAAAACCGATGTGAATACAGGCACTCAAACCTATACCTTCGAACTTCCGACGAGTACCTCAGCCGCAGGGGATGAAGGCGCTGCTGAATCGCTTCAACTTGACAGTGCGTTCGGTAAATATGGTTTCACGCTTCGTCCTGCGCGTCCTGCCAGTGGTATGTATGACGCCACGATCAGCACAGACAAATTCAGCGGTGAGTCTTTGCCGCTTCGCATTGCGATCAAGACGACCCCGGTTGCTCCCAAATCATTTGACGATATCAAAGCCATTCAGCTTTATGTCGCAGCCAGTGAGACTGACATTTTCTCACCGATTTCTGTCGAGCCTAACGATGACGTCAAATGGGTCAGTGTGAATATGAAGAAAGGTGAGGATTGTATTGATGATAGCGCAGATAATTGCTGGGTCGCTCAATACTCCACACAGAATTTCACGAACCCGAGTCTTACGCTCGTGTCGGCTGAGGATAAAGTGACACGTTCACTTCGTATCGAATTCTATGATCATGATTCGGATGATCATACATTCTATGGAAAAATGACCGATACGCTGAGTGGTTTTTATCGTAATTCCAAGGCGGATCAAAATTCCTGGAATTCGACGATGCTTACAGGTAATCTTGTTGCGATTCGCACGAATAAACTTGATGAATCCAAAATGACGATCGTCGAGCATACGCCTGCCTCAGGAAGCGATTATCGTGACATCAATACCGCGCCGAAGGCGTCAGATGAATTATGTAATGCAGGCTTAGCCAAACTCAAAACATACGCAGTCATAATTGATGAAGCGAACAACAGCGAATGTGATAGCGTTGATAAATTCAGAAGTAATGAGAAATGCCTGTCAGATGCTGTTTATGGGATTTTGAGTGATAAAGATACGCTCATCTCGTCGCGCATCGCTAAAATTTTGGGTGAATCCTCAGGAGCGGATGCTGGTGACAAAGAAACGTTTTCTGAGTTCATTACAGATTGCGTCAGTGGTAAAGATGGCAGCGTCTGTGCGGATCGTCCTGAAGTTCTTTGTGCTGTGGGACTGGTTGGTGAAGCCTTTATGAAAACGACCGATGCCGCCGCTTCAAAGGATTTGATCGAAAAATGGCACAGTCTTGTTCGTGAATCCTACCTTGGACTCCAGTTCTCTGCTTGGCAGAACGACGTTCAGACGCGTGAAGATTTATTTAAGTCGATCAATGCGCCCCAATTCATTTCCAGCATGGTTGCCAGTGCGATCAACGACAAGTTGGACAAATGGGAAGAGACTGTTTTGTCAGCCCATCAGAGTGTTTTGAAACGTCAGTTTTCACAGCTTTCGCTCGAAGTTTTGATGCGTGCGATGAATGATGAAAATCTGAGATCAACGTGTGATCTCGTTCTTTCGGAATATGCCGATGCCTGGTCAAGCCTGAGCAATACGCTTGCGATCGGTCTGTCGCGCTACAACACCATTTTAACGACTGAAACGTCTGCTAACAATTTGCCTGGTCGTGCTGAGAAAGCGGATGAATTGCGTCACTATCTGTTTGATCTCTACTTTTCTGGCGTTGTTGAAACCGGTTTGAACCTCAATTCTTCGAATTCATCGCTCAACGCCGGTTACGGATCGAACTTCACGCGCGTCATTAATGAACTGAACACGCTGGATCAGTCATTTGATGAACTCGTTTATATGCGAGATGCTGAAGTCGCTGTGCCGAGATCGCTAACAGGCGACACGACAACGGCTGACTTTATTAATGAGCGTCAAAATATCGCGTCGGGTGCCGTTGAGCAAGCCATCCAAAAATACGAAGCCACGCTTGATGTGCACAATGCGTCAGAAATTAACAAAGAACAGATCACGGCCGTGTTAACGGATAACATTGACAAACTACAAACGGAAATCGTGAGTATTTGTGGTTATCCCGACAATAAGGGTAAAACTTGTTTAAAGGCTGATGATGGCCAATGCAAACCGATGACGGATCCAGGTTTCTGTGGATTTAAGTTGCCCCATGATGCCAAGTCGCCTGGTGATCTGGATCGTGACTTGCAGAATGGTGGTGCTAACATTAAGGTTACGAGTGTTGGACAAACTGAAGATGGTTATGATCTGATCAGTGCTGTGGGCACAGGTTCAGCTGCTGAAGCCGTTTCCAAATATCGCGAAGCTGTTGCAAACGTCAAATTGGCCCAGGCGGAATTGGATGCCGCTCAAAATAAATTTGACACGATGTGGGCTGAAGCGGAAGGCTATGCTGCAAAACTTGAAACCTGGCATCAGAAACGTCTTGATCTTTCGAAAAGTATCATGCAAGCCCTTGACGGTGTTTGGGGTGAGTGTGTCATGGCTGAAGTCGTGGACGGCAAGTTGACGATTCCTGCGGCATATCAGGGCAAGGCAAAATATTCGATCGACGAGAATGGTTTTGTTCTTGATGAAACTGGAAAGCTGGTCGGTTGCCAAAATCTTGGTGATGAGGCAGAGGCGCTTGAACTCGAAGAAATCCGCTTAACATTGGAAAACCACGAAAAGAATGTTAAGAATCAGAAGGATGCGCTCAATACATGGGATTCGCTCGCTTCTAAGAATCTCGATAAACAGGTGGCTACAAAAGACGCAGCTGCGGCTCTCGAATCGGTGAGCATGGGACTTGAATACGCTTTGGATATCACAGATATTGCGTCTGATGCAGCAGAAGCTTGGTCCGATGGTGATACATTATCCGGCTTTTTCAACCCCACAAAAGGTGCGACTGCGGGTACATTTGCTATTACAAAGACTGCGTTTAGAACGGGACAATTTGCGGTCGATGTCAGTAAAATGGCTATCGAAGCAGCTGCAGAGGTCGCCGATCTCAAATTCAATTATGAAACTGAATTGAATGCGAAACAAGCTGAGGTGGATGCGGCTGAGCTTGAGCTGGAACTTGAAAAGAAGTTGAATGCGCTTGCTGAAAAGAACCGCACGATCGAAGGCCGCATGGAGGAACTTAATAAAGCGGCGGAAAAGGCCAAAGAACTCTTTAACGTCGAAGATCAATATGCCCGTGATCTTGCGGTGTTAGACGAAAAACGTGCGAAAGCGCTCGTGTTGTATGAAGACATTGTGCCGCGATATCAGGAAGTTTCCAAGGCGATCATTGCTCGCGAAACGGCTCGCACGCATTACTACAGCGAAGTTCAACGTGCTCAGGCACTTCAGGCGCAATACGATGCCGCAACGGCGCGTTTGAAGGGTATCGTAGATCTCTATATGTCACCAGCGTCGATCTTTGCTTATGCAAGCGACTTGGAACTTGTTGAAAGTGAGATCGATTATGCCAAAGAGAAGATCTACGACTACCTGGCTGCGGTTGAATACTATGCAGTTCGTCCGTTCATTGACGTTCGTCGAACCGTTTATATGTCGCGAAGCCCAAATGATCTTAAAAAGGTCTTGAGCCGCATTGATGAAGCTAAAAGTACTTGTGGCGGTACAACCAACACCGCGAAGGCCGAAGTTTCGATGCGCGAACAGCTTGGTGTGCTTACCGACGTTGGTTCCCAGACCAAGGGCGAGCGTTTCAACAACATCATTCGTCAGGGGACGATCCCTGTCAATGCGATGACTCGTTATACGGTTGATAGTAATGTTCGTGATCTGCTCAAATCGAAAGACTATCGTAGCGGCACCTTTGCTGTTGAAGTTGCTAACTTCGCAAACCTTAGTGGAACTTGTAATGGCAAGATCGATGGTTTTGCGTTTAAACTTGTCGGCGAAAACCTGATCAAAGAAGGCGCTGGTGAAAACGTCCATCCGTCCATCACGCTCTTCTATAATGGTCAGACTCAGCTCACGAGCTGCCAACCCAATATGGATCAGATCATGTCGCAAGTTGATCCGTCCAAAACACGTTATGGCAAGATCTCGACGTTTACGACGCCTGATAAGAAGATTACCGTTAATGCTGGCCTTAATGACTATGCTGAAAAGAACCAGTCATTAAAAGGTCTGCCGCTTGTGACCTCGTACACGATCTTTATCGATCCGAGTTCCGGCGAAAACGATAAAATCAATTGGGATAACCTCGAAGATGTTATGATCCAGTTCAACTACACGTACGAAGATCTTTATGACTCAACGTCTTCTTGCACAAGTAACGCGCTTTAATTTCAGTAAGACGAGAGGCTGGTGCTTCTCGTTTTGACCCAGTGATGATCCATGTGACTTAGCGGTTTCCGCTGAGTTGCATGGATCATTTTTTGTTTTTGAGTCACTTGGGGGTCGTAAAATGAAAACGCGGCCGTATTGAGCGGAGCGAGAAGGCAGCGTGCGTCTGTCGTATCGAGCGAAGCGAGATAGACAGCGCTTTATATGAATTGAAAAGATACAATCGTTATTATATAGAATGTGTAATTTGTAATTTATAAACGAATGATGAATTTTAATCAACGAAGTGTATTTGGGAGGATCTCACGTAGAGATTTGAGATTAATCTGAACGAGATTTCCCAAAACAATTACATTGGCGTTCAAACCACGAAAATGATAAATTTTAGTGATCGGTATTTCCTTGTGAAATTGCCGTGTTTTTTGACTGGTGGTGCCAGCATTGATTTGGGTGAGGGTAAAGACCATCAGTGAAAAGTCATGATTCACCGAGAGCAAAAGGTTATTTATGTCAAAAGAAAAGCGCTTACTAGCATTGTGTGTCGCATCCATGTTGTGCGCGACAGGATGTGGTGACGATGCGACGTCGTCCGTGGCGGGGGCTTCAAATCAGTGCGACCCTGCTTGCCCAGAAAATCAGATGTGTTTTAAAGGTCAGTGTGTTGATCGAGATCAACCCGAACCACCCAAACAAGAATGCACGGCACCGCAATGCCGTGATGACCAGACGTATTGTCAGAACGGCGTTTGGAAGGCGTGTGGCGATGGTCTTGTGTGTGACGCCGGCACGTGTACGAATCCTGACTCACACGCGTGCAAGACCGGCAAATGCAGTGGCGACGGCAAGTCGCTTTGCGTTGACGGCGAATGGCAGCCATGTCAGGGCGAGGAAGTCTGCATGGATGGGGCGTGTCGCATTCTTGAGGATAATGAATGTGAGCCCGGCGCCTGCAGCGAAGACGGTTTGTCACGGTGCAACGAAGAAGGTCGGTATGAAATCTGTGGTTCTGGCATGGTTTGCGAGCAATCAGACGGACATTCTGAATGTGTCATCGAAAAGACCAATGATCCGGCTACGCTTTGGACAATATGCAATAACGATAGTGATTGTACCCACGGTATTTGCCTGTTCTTTGTGTCGACGACCGACGGACGCAGCCTCCGTATTTCGGAGCTTGATGCGCGCGTTGGAGAAGAGCAGGGGGTTTGTTCGCGCGACTGTACGACGTCTGCGTCCAATTGTACACCCGCTGAAGATCCGAACAGCAACATGACCTGTCAGTTGCTCGCGGTGAATGATAAGGGGCTTTATCCGCCTAAAAATGAAGCTGGCGAAGCCTTGGAGCTGCCGTTTGATAACGACATCGCAAACCTCGTTCCCGTGTATGCCGCGCTTTGTCGTCCAGCGGATCGTCGTGAGACTCACTATAAGAACACATTTTGTAAGTCCTGTGGCGTGAATTGCAGCGAGGGTGAAGTCTGTGTCGACGGATTTTGCACGATACCCTGTGAGAACGCCTCGGACTGCCCGATCGCCTTCCAGTGTGCTGAACGCGATGACCAAAAAGTTTGTATGCCGCCTGCAGGTGTGTGCGGTGACTGGCTCGACCGCGACGGCGATGGTCAGGGATGGGGACATTGCCCGGCTCACGGTACAGACAACTGCGATAATACGCATTATGACTGCGATGACACGAACGCCATGTACTATTTCGGGCGAGATATTGACCCACAAACCAGTCAGATTATCGGCACTGAAGGCACCGAACTGACGTGTAACGATTACAATGATGGCTATTCGTCAGATTTCAACTGCAACGGCCTGATCGACCGCGTCGAATTGCTTGGTACGACGCAGAACTGCACGGCATGTGGTGACGTTTGCGCCACCAACGACGATGCCGCGACCGCGCACATGTACGCCACGTGTAAAGAATCGAATGATGACGCTTCGACGAGCGGATTTGCGTGTGAGACGCCGTGTGAGCTCGGCTATGCTGACTGCGATGGGGATCGCGCCAATGGATGTGAAGTCCAACTCTACGATTTCGATGGAAAAGACTCGTTGCCGTATATAAGCGATGACAATAATAACAGAACCTATTACGTTGCCCCGGCAATGATTCAAAATGACGCTTCGGTGTATCTCATGGATTCAGATGGCGACAAGGCTTATCGTCTCGAAGAAAACGTCACGAAAGCGATTAAAAAGCCAGCGCTTGATCCCAGTACAACGCGTTTATGCTGCAAAACGGGCAATACCGACACATGCTATGCGCCACGCGATTGGGCGTCTGTCGTTCGTGATGACGCATTGAGCCTAGTGGATGAATCGACGGATCTTATGAGTCTGATGTCCTTTGAAACCGCATCGAATGACAATAATGCCGCGAATCATCCTGGTGCTGACGATATCTGCGATGGTGAAGACAACGATAGTTCTGAAATCGCTTTGTCTGGCCAATATTCGTCGTGTTCTACCTATTGTGAAACTCACGCTAGCGAATGCAAGAATTTCACGACGTCGGATGGCAAGTACTTGACAAACGTGTTTTGTAATACGACTCCCGATGGCATCGCGGATACTTTTAAAGGGTACAAAAATCAATCGACGCCTCAAGATGAGACGTTGAAGCTCAATGATTTATGCGGTGTGTCAGGAGAAAATAACGGTAAATTGACGATCTGTTCCGAAAGCGGCCTGGTAAGGTGCGTGCCTTCGATGAATAGCTTGTCATGTGTTGACGAAAATCTTAAAGAAAATAGTGAAAAATTGGATGGATCGATAACACCGCCTGCTTTTGATGGCGTTGATGAAGATTGCGATGGAATGGTCGATGAAGATGATTATCGGCCGTGTATCATTACTGGAAATAACCAATATGAGCTGGTTACATCAAAGGAGTATGATTATATTGGTAGTAATGGTAAGTTATTGAACACGGATGGCTCGATCAATGTATGCCGACTGGGCTATATGACCGGGCCAAAGACCTGTACTTCGATCGATGAAAACTTGAGAAAAAATAAAAATGTTTATGATCTTTATGGCGATGGTATTGACGCTGATTGTGATGGATATGATTACGATCTCGATAAGGCTATTTTTGTAGATGCTAATTCAGGATCCGCTACGAATACTGGAAATTATTCTAAGCCTGTACTTACACTTGCTCAAGCACTCAATAAAGCAAAAGATGATAAAGATGATAGTGTTTATCGTGATATTATATTATCTCAATCGAATTATCCAATTATACAAAACGACACTGTCAAAATTCCTACAACTTCAGAAATCAAAGCGTTGTATTCGATAAGTGAATTTCCGACAAAAAAAGATGAAGCAGGTAATGAAACATGGAGTAAATATAAGGAAAATACTGATTATAATCAGTATAGACTGTGGTATGCTCATAAATGGTTAGCTGAACAACGACGAGATAGAAATCCGAAGTTATATCGTTTTGAAACGACAAATCGTATAGAAGTCAATAAGCCACAGGAATTTATTCGTTTGTATGGTGGTTTTGTAAAG
>JAZUKH010000248.1:0-3419 GCA_045643185.1 Myxococcota bacterium
TAACGGAATGATATGACGTATCGACACGGTCTGTAAAGACGTGTCGCGACACGTCTTACAGACCGTGGTCATACGCACCTCTGATCAGTTTCTTCTCTTCGGTTTCACTTGGGGAATTAGCTCAGTTGGGAGAGCGCCTGCTTTGCACGCAGGAGGTCACCGGTTCGAACCCGATATTCTCCATTTTTTAAGCCTCAACTTCGGTTGGGGCTTTTTTTTTGCCTTATCGATTTGTATCACAAAGTTACCCAGATCGTCGGACGAACCGTGATTTCCCATACATCGACGCTTGTTCCATCTGATGTCATGGAATTGTTCGGATTGTTGATGGTTCCTGAATAAAATATAAAAGGTGATTTGGTTGATTCTGTTGTCGTATTATGATTGCGGAGCCACCAGTCAGAATAACAGAGTTCGTTTGGGGGGCATACACGATATCCGCTTGTTTTCGTGGTTGGCGAATAGACATGGGCCGAAAATCTGCCTGATGTCTGTGACACATTTTGAGCAAATGGTGTCGTATCTGCTTGACGATCTGCATCATCTTTAAAATAGTTATTAACGTCGTTGATGGATAATAACGATACTTTGTCGGTGTTGGTATAACTGTGGACGGACATTTTCTGTTTTTCTTCGTCAGAAAATGCAAGATCATAAAAATTATTGGTTGGTTCAGAATAGTCTATACCAGCTTTGTTACTATTTTGGTCATAACCATTTAGCCATGAACGTAATGTGCTGTTTTCCCAGCTGACGCTTGCTTTTTCTTCATTAAATCGTTTAGTGATAAGTGCTTTTTCGCTGATAAGGAAATATCCACCTGTGGTGAACATAGTATCGTCTTTGGCAACATGTTGGGCAATCGTCGTTATATCGATGACTCGCCATATAATCGGTTCCGGGCCATTTGATGTATTTTCATCTTGTTCGTAGTGACCAAAGGCAATCAGATCTCCAAAGCCGTATTCTGTACACTGACCTTTTAAACACTTCTCGTTATTATTGCACGTAATGCCGCAGCCACCGCAATTGTCTGAATCGTAATAGGGAAAGATGGTTTTTCCATTGCAAGTGATCGTATCCTGCACAGAGCTCAGAATAAAGTAGGAGCATTTACTACGAGAGTCGCAACGCTGTTCTTTAGAACAGACATTGCCACATTTGCTGCAGTTGGCGGAGTCAATACTTGTATTTACAGCAAATTCGCCGCAATATTGATATTCTGATTTTGGCTTACATGTGCCGTATGAGCAAATGGAGTCGTCGTTACAAGGTTGACCGCATGCACCACAGTGTTCGTTCGAGGTATAGAGGTTCACGCAGACGTTATTGCAATTTCCCCATCCCTCGATGTCGTCGCACGACACGCATTGACCATTCACAACTTTGAATCCGACTTCACACGAAGCGATCGAGCATTCGCTGGAAACGCATCTCATCTCGTCGGCGTGACTCGGTTTATTCGCCGTGCAATCCGTTTCGCAATGGCCGCAGTGATTGACGTGGCTGGTTGTGTCAATGCATTCGGCGCCGCAAACGACTTGTGAGCCTTGACAGTTAAGGACACATGATCCGAGCGAACAGAGCTTGCCTGATTCTTCACACTGGTCGCAGTTTTCGCCACAACACGTGTTCGTGTCCGCAATACAATTGCCTTCATAGAGGTGAAAATTATCAGAGCATGATTCGATCAGGCATTCGCCGTTGACGCAGTCGATACTTTTGATGCCGTCTTTGGCTGTGCAGGCTATGTCGTGGCTTCCGCACGTATGAACGTTGTCTGCTTCACAAATGTTTGAGAAAAAATGGAATTTGTCGGCACATGTAGAGATGACACAAGCCCCATTGGTACAGTTTCCTGTTCCCCAACCGGTAATACTCGATGCACAGGCATTGTCGTGATCGCCGCAGTGATCAAGCGAATCCGGTTCACAGCTGTCTTCAAAAACGTGCTGGTTCTCTGGGCATTGTGGCGTGGTTGGCTCGTTGCATGTGCACGAATCCTTGTCGAATATTTTTCCTTGAATTTTGCAGGCGTCTTCATTTAGCTCGCAAGGTTCTGGGTTTACGTTTTCGTTGCAAGTGCACGAATCCTTGTCGAATATTTTTCCTTGAATTTTGCATGCGTCTTCATTTAGCTCGCATGTTTTTGGGTTTGTGTTTTCGTTGCATGCGCACGAGTCCTTGTCGAATATTTTTCCTTGAATTTTGCAGGCGTC
Source organism: Myxococcota bacterium (assembly GCA_045643185.1). Taxonomy (GTDB): domain Bacteria; phylum Myxococcota_A; class Bradymonadia; order UBA4248; family UBA4248; genus RGIG464. The sequence continues at coordinate 2,220 of JAZUKH010000248.1, forward strand.
TTCATTTAGCTCACATGTTTTTGGGTTTGTGTTTTCGTTGCATGCGCACGAATCCTTGTCGAAAATTTTTCCTAGAATTTTGCAGACGTCTTCGTTTAGCTCGCATGGCTCTGGGGTTGCGTTTTCATGGCAGGCCAAAAGACCAAATGCTGCGAGCATTGAGGCTGAAAAAAAGATCGAATTGCGTACTTTCATGGACTTTTCTCCATAACATCATTGAAGCTTTGAAGGCATATCATTCAAAAACATTTAAATTTTACTCAATATGTAATGAACATTCAAGTTAGAAGCATATTTTTGTCTTGGAAAATGTCAGTATGTAAAATTAAAACTCCGTGCGTATTGCGTAGCCATAGCACGGCGCTGAAGGCCGTATGCCGTAAGGTATAGGCCGAAAGAAGCCGCGTATGAAATAGCGGCTTGAATGATGCATGTTAACTCCAAATTTGTCGTGCGTAGCCTTGGCTTGAAGGTTGTTTGTTAATGAAAATTAATTAATAAGCGGCAAGAAGATCGAGATTAATAAAGTAAATCATAACAAACGCCTATTGGTTGATAATCTTTGATGGTTATTAGTGGATGTGCCTATGCCTTTGGCATACGGCACGTTGAGCCGCGCTATTCGCGTTGCGAATACGCGTGGCTTGTTTGAGCGGCGCGCGTCTATGCCTTTGGCATACGTCGCGCGTTATCTTCGACAAACAAAGAAAACGGCTGAATTGATCATTCAGACGACCATGATGACGTTCGATGAGATTGAGTAGCTCAGTGCCTGCTGATCCACGATAGAATGAAGAAATGCTCAATGAAGACGTAACGTGTACACATTGGAATAATGCCTTGTTCCTCTTCGTCCAAAAAATAAGAGTAAGCGTTTAGCATCGCTTGGTTCATTTTTTTTGAAAAAATTCTTGACTACCTAGACCTACACGCGTATAAGCCTCGCCTCGTCAACGGGGTTTGTCCCCGATGACACGATGAAAACCGAATAAGAGAAAGAAACGTAAAAGCAATCGAAAGATTGCAGCAGAAGTGCGAGCCAATATTATCCTGCCTTTCGAGGCAGCCGCGTAGCATGCTACGCGGCGACATGGATATTCTATTATTTCTTATCATCGGCATTTGCCGATGGATATATACAAGATCAAACTGGAGAGTTTGATCCTGGCTCAGAACGAACGCTGGCGGCAGGCCTAACAC
>JAZUKH010000249.1:0-3517 GCA_045643185.1 Myxococcota bacterium
AGTGTGTCCGATAACGCCGATGGCTCGTCTTCATTCTGCATGTCGATCTGCAACATGTCGATCTGCAACAAGATTCTTTTGGGGTGTGGTGCCGTTGCGTTGGTGCTAGTCATTTTGCTCCTCATTCACGATTTTGTGACGCCGATCCCGTTCGTTACGTCTCTCGCTAAACCGTTTTAATCGCTGGCTAAGTCCGCTTCATCAGGTGAATCTATGGAATGTCCTCGCCTTCACGGCAACATGACCGCCATTGAACTATCGTCGGATATCGAAGAATCGAGTCCCGCATTTTATTGTGAGACTTGTCATGCGGTGTTTTTAAGCGAAGCGGATTGTTGCGATCATGTCGACATCGACGTCAAAGCCATTCCCAAGGCTGAATTACAGGAACCGGTGGTCGATCTCGTTTGCCCAAACTGTGGTGGGCTTTTCCGGGCGATCGAGCGCGAAGGCTGTCGACTGTACGTTTGTACCGAGTGTTGTGCTGCTTTTTTGGATGCAGGCATCATGGCGACGTTGATGAACCGCATTCTCAAAAAAGAACGGGATTCCGGTTCAGCCATTGAGGCGGCGCCCTTTGAGCGAATGACTTTCAAATGCGATGACTGTGGCGCCACGATCGATTCGATCGAGGACATGACGGTTTCTCCAATTGGGTGCTCGTGTAAAAAATGCGCTGCTACGCCGCCGATCCTCTCGGAATCAAAACAACTGGAAGTGCAGATCGTGACGTTTCATGGCATGGAGGTCAAAATTGACCGCGCGATGACCAGCCGTATTACGCGTATTTCTGTGACGCCGGCTGAACCCGGCAAGCTTGATGTTTACATCCATTCGCTATCTTGGGTGGAACGCCTTTACCAACTCGGCTGGCGACGACTTGACCTTCATGGAACGCTCAGAAAAAAATTAGATGCCTCTGAAGATATTGCTTGTCGAACGCCGTGGCAGATGTTCCTAAAACAACGTGGTATCATCGAATGTTTTGAACGAATGCAGGAAATGGGTAATATAAAGGTTACGCTAAAACCGCACAGTCTCATTTTTGAGTTGGAAGGCGATCGGATAGGCGCTGAAACGCGAATGAAACTTGAGGCGACGGTTAGAAGATTTCTCATTGCATACGAGCGTTATACAGCAGCGGTCAATGCCTTGTACGCCAAAGATAATCGTGGCGCTTTGCAGGAAGAACCACCAAAAGCATAGACGAAACGTAGCAATGGGTTTAGGAATCGGACAGACGTTGCGGGCACCAAACGCCGGCTTTTCGATTTAACATCACAACTGGCTTGACAGGAGCATCATTATGACGAGTGAAAATACCCATCGCGAAGTCCTGGCTGCTGCATTGAGCGCTCATGTGAGCGAGATGCGCATCTTTTGGCGCGAGACATCCATGTCTTGCAAATGGCTCGTTCCGGAATCGGAACATTGTTACGTCGGTAAGGAACTTGTGAAATATCTTCGCGAGTTTTCTGAACGTGCCGACCAGATCGAGAATGAGACGGTTCGCGATCAGTGGAAAAGCTACGTTCAGCCGTTGTTGAGCGACGAAGAACCCTCGCCGTTTCCGCTTCGCACGCTGACGTGGTTGCTACGTGTGGCTGAGAGTCCTCACCGCGATGATTTTAGTCTCGACTCGTGGAGCCTCTATCTCTGGAATGTTCGTCTCGTCGATCTGCCGAGTCGTATTATTCGTAAACTCGTCGTTTATCTTGAGAGCCAGGGTGGTAAGTTGAACGTGATCGACCTCGATACGCTCATTACACGCTTTTCGATTTCACTTGCGCTCGCTCGGCCTCAGGATGTTGAGAAAAGAAGCCAGGCTCGTAAGATGGCGCTTTATCAGCGCTTTGACAGATTGCGTCGCTTCAAAAACCTCATTTTCCACGGGGTTTCAAATATCGGTAAAGCCAATATCTCGAAACAGCTCATCGGTGAGTGGAAAAATATGACTGGGCGCGAGATCGGTGCACATTGTGTGACCGTTTTCCACAGCCATGTGAGTTATGAAGACATGATCGAGCGCCGCATTTCGGGCGGCCAACAGCCGCGTTTTCTTATCGACGACGGTGGCGATCTTTCTTCACCGAGCGTGTGGGCGCCCCACATTCACGATGCAAAATACTTTTTTGAATATGCCGATGGCGATATCCAGGAAGGACTTTTTTTGGCACTTTGCCGCGCTGCCGCACACAATCCTGACAAAGACTATGTGTTCATGATCGACTGCATCGACGAAGCTCGTGTGAGCGATGTTTTTGGTGAAGTCGCTCACATGCTCGACAGCTTTGCACGCGTGCCATGGAAAAACACCGAAGACGGTAAAGGTGCTTGGGATCTCGAGGTGGCTGGGGCGCGCTCCATTCGTCTGACGCACTCAGGACGCATCTTCTTCGTGCCTTCAAACGTCTATGTACTCGGCACCGCAAACGAAGAAAATATCTGGAAAAATACTGTCGATAGCCGCATCATTCAGACGTTTGCACTCGAGCATCTCGAAGCCATGTCTGCCGACGAACTCAAATATGAAATGCTCGCCTACCGTGACTCGGTCGAGTTCGCGCGTCTCGAAGAATATGCGGAACACAGTGTTGAGCTTTGGGATAAACTCAATGCCCACCTGCTCCAGGCGGGCGGTCATCGCAACTTGATCGGTTATGGACCGTTGCTTTCAATGTGCGAAGAGATCTTGAATAGCTCAGACGTTCAGGATGCAAACCGCATCGTTTTGGGCACTTGGCGTTATCGTATGTTGCCGCCGCTGATCCAGAAAATGGAGCAACTTTTGGTGGCATGTGCGAAAGACGAACTCGGTGTGCGTCGCTCCATACTCGATCAGCTCATCGAAGTGTTGAACCAGTCATGGCTGCGCATTTCTGTCGCCATCGAAGGCTTGGTTCCCTGTGAGAGCATTTCAGTCAAGTTCCAGGATAATTTCCTGTTGTAATTAGGGACGTCCTTAATAAATTACATTTTTTATATTTAATTAGGACGTTTGAAAATGTAATTATTTAACCGGGGGATTACGCCCCCGGCTAAAAATGAGTCGCCGCTTCTCGACTTTTATGGAAGCACATATACGCAAAACGTTCGTTCTGCCTTAACTGTTCCTGAATTTGGTACGACATTTGGCTTGTTTGAACGAAGTGAGTTGCAGACGGCCGATTCGGGGGAGGCAAGGAGGCGGGTAGAGACGCGCAGACTGCACGTCTCTACCGGCCTAAAACAAATTGTAATCCTTGGCTGGGGCTGTAACACCGGTTGTACTAATAATTTCGGGATTATTGCGCTAAAAAGGCGTATCATATTGCGCCTCGCTTTTTTGCGTTGGTCCGATTGATTCACGTCGTTTGCGTCGCAAAACAAGATGTGACGCAGATTTAATAATTTATAGCCCAGAGAAGAACATGACCTCGATCAAGAGTTTTAAGTCGGATATTGTTGAAAACATCGTTGCTGCTTGCCACGAACTCGGCGCCGAACAGTTCAGTGCTGCCGACGTGGCACTCAAAGA
>JAZUKH010000250.1:0-5961 GCA_045643185.1 Myxococcota bacterium
GCCACAGATGGCGACGGCATGCGGTTCAACGAATAAGCCCCCATGTTCGTGATCGAGGGGGAACGCGTCAGTCCAGCATGGTTGGCGGCTGACTGGTATTGCACAATGCCGGGAAAATGCCCCGCTTTGTAATTCGCGAGCATGTTTTTGACGTTCTCAAGCGATACCCCCATGATCGTCAACAAAGCATAGGCAATGGTCGACGATTCGTTGACCATCGAAAGCAAAAGTCTTTCGACCGAGACGACGCTTTCCTGGGCATAGGTCGCCAATCGCGTCGAGCGTTCGTACAGTCTTTCCACCGCATCAGGCGGCTCCGGTTTGACATCATGGGCATTCAGCGTGCTTGCTAAAGTCTCCCGCGTGACGCCTAATGACGTCAAAACATCGCGAACGATGCCGTCGTGCTTTAACATCGAACTTAACAGAATGACTGTGTTAAGACGAATGCCCATGCGTTGCGCATCTTGTTCCGCATCTTCGGCAATACACTGTAATTCTCGTGTCCAGGGCAACGCCATGTTGCTTCCTCCATGAACTGATATCGCGAATGACCATCCTGGTCGTTTCAACGTGAATTCGTTGCAAAAGGGCTTAAAACCTATTGTAGGATAACAAAAATCGATAAATTTTACAATAGGATTTCATGGCGCGGCAAGACCACGTATGGACGTTATTCGTCGCGTCCATACGGCTTGCGTAATGATATTAGCGTCTAAATGCTTTCCTGTATTTCTTCGAGCTCTTGCTGATAGGGATGATCCGGTTCGTGCTGATTCAGAAATTCGTAGGCATATTTGAGTGCGGTGACGCAGGCGATGACTTCGTCTGAGTCGATTCCAACTTTGAATTCAGAGAGCTTGTCGGCAAAATTCGAAATGATCTCGCAGGAAAGTTTGATGGAACGTTCCTCGTCCTTGCGACGAAGCGCTGATTTGAGTGCCAGCAGCATGTCTTCGGCGACAAACTCGCTATGTTGAAATAGGAAGACGCGGGTCATATCGAGCGACGTTTCGATACATTTGTCGTAGGATTTTTTGTCACCGGCGCGTTTGAAATAGTCGCAGATGAGTTTCATTGCCTCGCGGACGCGCAGACCTGCCATTTGGGTCGCCTGGCTCAATCCTTCTTCATCGGCGTATTCCTGCATGCTGCGGGCGAGTTTGGGGGCTTCTGCACAACATTTTCCGGCGAGCGTTTCGGCGGCTTCGTCAAAACCACCAGCCTCGAAGGCACTCATGAATTGCGCGATGTTGATCAATACGCGGTCGCCCTGACTGCGCATGCGAATGCGCATTTGGTACAGGGCATCGCTGTCATTGTCTTCGAGCATCTCACGCACCATGGTGAGCAGAACGATGGAGTAAGAATCCGTGTTTTCTTCGCTTCTAAAAAAGCTGTAAATCAATTCGAGGGCGTCGTCCTTGCTGCCAGACGCGATCGCTTTACACAATTCGGCATGTTTTCCTTTATAAACAACCGCCATGATGACGTCTCCTTATGTTGATGGGCAAGTCGTTGCGATGATGTTGGCCATGATTTCATCCACGGATTGGTAGGCACTGGGCAGGGTCTTGAGACGGTGGTTGATGACGTATGGTGCGACCCATTTGACGTCTTCTGCCGTGACATACATGCGCCCATGGAGAAGCGCCAACGCCTGGGAGGCTCGTAGAAGCATCGTGCCTGCACGTGGACTCGCCCCGTGGAGAAAGTCTTCGCATTCACGTGTTGCGCGTACGATGTCGACGATGTAGCGTGTGATGTTGTCATGTACCAGGACGCTTTCCAAGCGCTGAACAAGCTCAGTCACTTCCTGTGTCGTGATGATCGTTTCAAGCTCCGGCGCTTGTTTGGCGGCGTTTTGCATGATCACCAGTTCTTGAGAAAGAGACGGCTCTTTGAGGCAGATACGAAACGCGAAGCGGTCGAGCTGACTGTCCGTCAAGGGCATGATGCCGTTGTCTTCATCGATCATCTGGGTCGCCAGAACGAGAAACGGCTTTTTGAGCGCGTACGTCCTCGCTTCGACCGTGATCTGACGTTCATTCATGGCTTCAAAAAGCAGGTTTTGGACGCGTTCCGGTGCACGGTTGACTTCGTTGGCCAGTAAGACGTGCGTAAACAGCGGCCCTGGAACAAAAGCACACTTGCCTTCATGATAGGCATTGGTGCCAGTGATGTCCGCTGGAACAAGATCTTTGGAAAACTGAATACGCTTAAAACTGCCGGAAATGCATTGCGCCAGCGTCTTTGTGATCGTCGTCTTCGCAAAACCAGGCATGCCTTCAACGAGAACATGACCGCCCGATAATAATGCGATGATCAAAACGCGAATAATATCGTCGTCTCCAACATAAACCTTATGAATTTCCTGTTTGAGTCGTGCGTATAGAGACTGAATCATTTTCTTTCCTGGAAAAACGTAATAACGCCTTGGTTGCGTCGTGATTTCGCTATGTTAGGCAAAAAGCCATCTTTTGAATAGTCCAATTCATACACCATCAGATCGAGAAGAAAAAGAAAAGAAAACACGCCACAAAAAAGACGACATAGACACTGTTAGGAAACATGATCTTTTTCTTTTCATAGAACTTCAATCGCACGGAAGGCAACGAGGCTGCAAAAGTCAGCGCATTTACTAAATACGCCAGGATGAGTGATGTGGGCGAGTTGATGGTGACCGTTGTGACATTTAGCGCACCAAGCAGCATGAAAGACATGAAAAAGGTATTACAGCCTGCCAACATCAACATTAACACGTGTGTTCCCGTTACGTTAAAGCGATTGTCTCGTTGGATCGCACGGATGGCAGCCGCAGTTTTTTCGGCTTTTTGAACATCGACATGAGCCCCTTGCGTGCTGTCCGTCGTGGCAGGCTTCACACTGCTAAGGCGTTTGAGTTCGCTTTTCCATTGCTGGTTTTCCGGCTCAAACTTCAAAAGCGCCTGGTAGATATTGATGATGCGTTCCGTGTTGTTGGATGGTGTCGAATCCAGTAACAGCTGGTATTCCGACTTAAATCCATACTGTGTGAAGCTTTTTTTTGCACGAGCAAGCAACAGACTGAAGTCACGATCATGTTGTTCTTCAGCGATTTTGCCGTAGTTCTGGATGATTTCGCGTGCTGTCTCGTGGTCGAGCGTTTTGAGTGCTTGTTGAAACTGCGTGATAATAAAGTCTCGATCTTGATCAAAATCGAGTTCGCCGGTCAGATCTTTGGCGATCGCCTGTTGTTCTGGGGCATTCACGATGCTCTGAACGGGCGCAGTCGCAGGCGATGCCGGCTGAGGTCTGGCGGTGGATTCTAGCGTGGAAGATGTCGGGGAAAGTTGAGATTCCATCAAATGAACCTGTATATTTTGAGAAATGAATTGAGACAGAGGGTGATATGGAATGTGGGAGGGGAAGGACTTCCTCTACGCGGCTATTTCGTCTTTGTAGAGACGTCCTATGTTTTGTCTCTACAAAGACGAAATACGCCGCTACCCCTTCGCCTGGCAGGGCCTGATCACGCAGGGTCAAAGCAATAGTAAAACAATGCCAGCGAGGCTGATCAGTGAGACGATACCGCAATAAACATGGACGTGCAGATCGTTGTATTTGTCATAAACGTTCATGAGTGAGCCCATCGGTCTTGGCTTACTGAGTGAGAAACGGCTTGCAATGGGCGGAATTAGGGCGAGAAGTGCAAACAGGCCGAACCAGCGACTGATAGTTGGCGCTGCGGCCAATGCGATCGCGAGCATCGGAATGGTGCAGATGCCAAAAAATGCGAGGAATTTTGAGTCTGATTTCTGAATTTTCTGAATGAGAGCTTCGTTGCCTTCGATGTCACTTCTCGTCAAAGCAAGGTCTTTCTTGATCGGCGTTTCGTTGTCGGCACTCGCCATTTTGGCACTGGCTAGCTTGTTTTCACAGTCATGCAGGCTGGCTTGGTAAGCTTTGTTCTCGGGCTCGATCTTGAGAAGGTTTCTGTAGAGTTCTGCACGAATATCGTATTCGCATTCTGGGGTGGCTTCGAGAATGAGCTGAAATTCGTGTTTGTAGCCAAAATTAGAAATGCTATCGGGCAGCATGTTGGCGAGCATTTCAAAGGATTTGTCGTTCATGGCGACGGGAGCATAACGTGTGACCAACTCGGAGGCTGTGTCGTTGTCTCGTTCCTTGAGTGCTTTGGCAATGGTATTGATAATGAAATCGTGATCGCGTTCGTAATCGTCACGGAGTGCGGCGTATTCGAACTCGGTGTCGAGATTTCCAGCCATGAGGCCCTGCTTGAATTGTTCTGGGGTTTTCATGCGTGTACTGTCTGTGACTTGTCGTCGTTAAGGTTTTCTTGCGCGTTAATGAGCAACGCAATGCGGCATAATAACACAATTTTGACGAATTGTTTTGTGTTTGCTGGACTTACCTCGATAAATACTGTTCGGTTGGGGGGCTATAAAGTGTTCTAGGTTTTGCGTTTATTCTTGAACATTTAATTTTTGAGCTGGCCTGGGCCTGCGTCCTCCTTGCAACCCCCGAGCTATTTTTGTCGGTCGTGTGGAACTCGCTTCGCTCAAACATGCCACACGGCCGTATCAAAAACAGGAACTGTTAAGGCCGATCATCGTAAACTAAATTTTGGAGTCAGCGGCCGCGACGACGTACCACGTTACGTCACTACACTTCGGTTTCAAACCAATCGCGCTCGCTCACTCAATCTCAGCCTTCTAGCCTTCGGCTTCGCTATTGCTGACGTTTTGAATTTCTGAGCAGACAATGCTCCCTCAACTGAGTTGTAAAAAAAGTGAAAAAAAAATGTCACGTTTTGCCCCGATCAGGGGAATTCTTTGTATCAGAAAAACCACTGTCTTTTTTCTGACCAAGCCAATCATTTTAGGAGCATTGTCCATGAACTAATTGAAAAAATGTCACGTTTTGCCCCCCAATCAAGGGAATTCTTTGTATCAGAAAAACCACTGTCTTTTTTCTGACCAAGCCAATCATTTTAGGAGCATTGTCCATGACCTATTTGTTCGCATGGCATTCGATTGTCAAATAACCGGCTTGCCTTGACCATGTTGACGCGAAATTACTCGGTTTTCGGTTTGGGATACCCAAAACGCAGCATTTTGCTTCAATTGGTCATGACATATCCCTTTTTGTTATGGCCTCTGGCCAGAGGTCATAACAAAAAGTATTGCGTCATTCGCATTCACCCAAAATGTGTCTGTCGCAACAGAGTTTGGCGGATTTCTCTGGTTTTTCACATGGTTGGTTTTTAGCACTGCATCATGGAGCTTAAAGTCGATGTGAAAAACGACCGACGACCGTTTGAGGGGGCAGTCTGCCCAGGAGAAGGTGTGCCGGAAAAAACCGCGGTGGTGGAGGCGGGGGCGGGCCCAACGTAGTTGGGCGAAGTCTGCCCTGTCCTCCACAAAAAGCGATCAATCAAAAAACAAATTCAGAACAGACAGTTTGTGTCTGATTTCCAACCAAACTAATCCTCGTCTGTTCTGATGATCTTTTCACTCCAACCATCTTTTCTCCCCCTCGGGGTTTTGCCTTCACATGGCTATTCGACAGTTTCAACGAGCGCGTTAATAAACTCCAAACGGACAGTTTGTGTCTGATTTCCAACCAAACTAATCCTCGTCTGTTCTGATGATCTTTTCTCTCCAACCATCGTTTCTCCCCATCGTTTTTTGCCTTCACATGGCTATTCGACAGTTTCAATGAGCGCGTTAATAAACTCCAAACAGACAGTTTGTGCCTGAATTTGAACAAAAATATTTTTTAATACCCTTGTAAACGCTCTATTAAAGTGAAAAACAGCGTTTTTCACTTTCACAGTAATAGCACAGGTAGGGACTTCGCTATGGCTTTTCGCGCACCTTGGTTCGAGTTGTTGCTGTGTCTAGGTTTCCTCGCCGACTCGTAGTGCCCCCCCCCCCCCCGGCACCTTGGTTCGAGTTG
>JAZUKH010000251.1:0-14483 GCA_045643185.1 Myxococcota bacterium
TGCCCGTTGACGAGGCGAGGTTTATACGCGTGTAGGTGCATGTCGTCAAGAAGTTTTTTTTATTTTTTGCTTTTTTGTTTTTGAACACGTGCGGACCGCGCGTCTCCACTGGTAATCGGACCGCGCGTCTCCACTGTAATCGGACCGCGCGTCTTCACTGGTAATCGGACCGCGCGTCTTCACTATCTTTAACCTGCGCTTGCCTCGACCACACATTAAGCCTATGGTTATGTCTGGTTTGTTCCCACACCGGTCGACCAAACCAGTTCGTTCTTTTGCTTGAAGTTAGTTATGGATAAAACCGCCATTCGACAGTGGATTCGCGACAAAAAGCGCGCGATGACCATCGTTGACATCGAAACGCGCAGTCGAACGCTGACCACGTTATGTCTCAACACCGAAGCCTATCACCGAGCTTCGTCGATCTACGGCTACTTACCATTCAATCAGGAAGTACGCACCGCCTGGTTGCTTGAACAAGCCCTGGTGGACGGCAAACGCGTCGCGCTTCCCAAAGTGTTTGGCGACACCATGCGGTTTATCGAAATGTCATCGCTCGATGCAGTTCAGCGCGGTTACGCGGGGATCAGCGAACCCATCTTTGACACGCCCATCGCCCACGATGACAACGCTCTTGTCCTTGTTCCAGGACTCGCCTTCGATCGACTCGGTCACCGTATCGGCTACGGACGTGGCTTTTACGATCGATTTTTTGCCATGGAACCCAATCATCCGACGATCGCCCTGTGTTACGATTTTCAAATGTTTGAAAATTTACCCGTTGAAGACCACGACCAAACGGTAAACAGGGTGATTTGGGTATGAGCGCTCACAGCGTTTTTTCTAAACAGTATTTTCAGGGCCCTGCCAGGCGAAGGGGTAGCGGCGTATTGGCGAAAGCCAATAGCCGCGTAGGGGGAGACTTCCCCCTCCTAAAAAACGAAACTTAATAAACGATGATCTCTTCTTCTTTGGCGATCACAGTATTCACGACCGTTTCGTCAAGCAACCACTGGAAATTATCGAGCAAAACGGTGGAATCGTATTTTCGATCCTGAGTATCCCAGAGGTAAAAATCGAGCGCGATCGTCTCGCCGCCGACGACAGGCGCGGTCGTCGCCAACCAGGCAGTGCCGCCGCCCACACCAGACGTATAGGCATAAGGATCGGGCGAGTAGGCTTGAATCGCGGTTCCGCCATCCACACATGTGTCGGCACCAGCAGTACAGTATTTATCCTCGCCACAGTCCATAAATGCCGGACAATCGTTTTTTGTCGAACAAATGATCTTGTTACACGTCGTGAAAAAGCCGTTGTTGACTGAAAGCGGGTTCCCTTCTTTATCGAAGGCGATATTGTGGTCCGGATATGCATCCATGCCTGACGCGGTCGTTGTGAGGAGCGCCAGGAAGAAATCATTGAAGGCCGAGCAGATATAGTTGGGATATTCACGCGTTAAGAAGCGGAAATTGAATTTAATGCCTTTAACATTCTTAGGCACCTTGATCTCAAGGTGGAGCTGCACGGAATCGAAAATCGCGGGCGTGACAGCTTTTGTCGGACACAACGAGTGCGTTTGAAGCTTGCCTTCGTGCGTGTTGGCATAAACATCCGGGATCTTACTATCTTTCGAGACGCGCTGTACCACGCCTGAAGAGATCTCCTTTTCGGAAACGATCTCTTCGAGTTCGAGATCGGAGGTTTTGACGCCGCGCTTGACGTCGACCGCTTCCCCCGTCGAAATCACGGCAAAAGCATTTCCTTTTGTCGGCAAGATTCTGGCCACGCCATCCTTGTCACGAAACGCATCAAGGACGTTGACCTGACGTTTGTCGGGCTCGACCATGGAACCGGAACGCGTGAGTGTCGCTTTGACGAGGCCGTGCGGGCATTTTTCGTCATCTCTGGCGCAGATAGGAATTTCCATAGCCCGGGCGAGTGCAAGGGCTGTCACATCCATCTCAGAGGAGGAGTAGACGTAGTCGTCCGAGACGTCGTTGTAAGCATTATCCACTTCGTCGACGCGTCCATCGCAGTTGTCATCCAAACCATTGTCGGGGATTTCGATCATTCCCGGATTGATCAATTCGGGGTTGGTGACATTGCACATTTCGCTTGTATCGCAGACATCCCCGTCACAAATGGTATAACCATCGTTATCGTTATCTTCCTCTCCGTCGGGGATACCATTACAATTATAGTCTTTATCGGTGCAGACGGCGGTCAAAGGCTTGGGCAAAACCAGTCCAGTGCAAGCAGAATATTCAAGATACTGGTTGTTCAGCTCACAAACGGAGGTTCCAGCCTTGCATTCGCCGACGTCTTGCGTGCCCTCCGGTCCATAATAACAGGAGCGCGTCGCCCCAACTTCGCATTCACAAAACGATCTGACCTCACAACCGTTGATGGAAACTCCATCACAATCGTTATAACCGCGTTTGCAAACGCACTGTGAATCGGAACAGACCATGTTATTTGGACAGACGTGGTTGCACGTCCCGCAATGATTGGCGTTTGACGTCGTATCGACGCACTGTGAGCCACACTGTGTGGCTTCGCAGCCTTTGCATTTTCCAGCTTCACACCATTCACCGGTTTTGCATTTCACGCCGCAATCGCCGCAATCGATGACGGAGCGCGTCACATTGACGCACACGCCGCCACACATTTTTTCATTGGGACCGCAGTTTTGACTGGGCTGTTCAACGATGATCGGCGGAAGTTCCTGCTGTTGCTTGTCCTGCTTGTTCTGTTCTTCCTGTTTTTGTTGTGTTTCATCAACAGTATTCTCGGGATTATCAGCACAGGCAACGCACAGCGTTGTCACGAGAAAAGCCAATAGAAAAGACTGATATTTCATAAAATCGCGATCACTGAAATCCATTGGTTAAATGGAATGCGTTGAAGTCAATTCCCCCGAAGTGACGTTATAACGGATTTGTTAGCACAATCATTCATTTAGCCAAAAAACTTCATATATTTTTCTTCCGCTTCAGGCGTGAAGACCATAATGAGTTCACAATTCGGCTCAATGGGCTCAAACGGCGAGGGGTTGATGTGACAGACCTCGTCTTTGATGATGGCGATGACGGAGCAACCGGTGAGTGCACGGAACTGCAGATTGACGAGGGATTTTCCGATCATTTTTTCTGGCGCTTTGACGCGTTTTGCGAAAAGTCCTTCGACCATGGTGTAGAAGCGTCCCTGTTCGAGCTGGTTGAACAACTCGATGGAAGCCATCGTGGACGACGAGAAGACGAAGTCAGCGCCGGCGCGGTGTAAAGTCGTCACATTGTGTTCGTGCCCGGCGCGGGCGAGCAACTGAACTTCGGGACGAAGACGTCGGAAATAGAGCGTGAGGTAGATGTTGATATCATCGTCGTGCGTCGTCACGAGGATGGTCGATGCATCAAAGAAGTTTGTCGTTTTTAGGAAGTTGAGGTCAGCGGCATCGCCAATGACGGTGTTTGCCCCAAATTCTTTCATGAGTTCGATCGCTTCGGGATCGTGGTCGATGACGGTAAACGGAATGCCTTTTTCGTTAAGGGATTTCGCGGTTGCATACCCGACGCGACCGGCGCCCAAGATCACGACGCTGTTGTTACAGACGCTTGTTTTTCTACAAAATTCTTCGTTAAATGCCTTCTTTTGGTCTTCACTGACGGCCATGACGAGAATGGAGTTCTCTCGAATAAGCGTGTTTGGTCCAGCGAGTTCGAAGTTACCGCGATGCCAGATACCGACGACGGTGATGTTCATTTTGTGACCGAGGTCAGCCTGTTTGAGAGTCTGTCCGACGAGTGAGGTGCCGGCGGCGCGAGCCTCGACGATGAGCAAGTCGCTGATCTGACTGAGTTCGTGCGCGCCGCCCAAGGCGTCGCTGGTAGAATGCGCGATGGCGCCGCCCAACAGGGTGCCGAGGTCAAGCACCTTCGTGCTACCGGCCAGTTCGAGAATGTCGATCGCGTCCTGCGAATTCGCGAATGACACGATGGGCACGTCTTCACACACCTGTCGGATCGTAAAAACGATGTTGGTATTGATCGGGTCGGAAGCCGAAGTCACGCTGACGAGCGAAGCGTTACGGATCTGCGCAGCTTCGTAGGTCTCACGCTGCGTCAGGCTGCCCACCATGATCTTCACGCCGCGATCGGCGAGCATATAGGCTTCGTTGAGTTCTTCGACGATGACTGCGTAAGCGATGTGATGCTGTTCAAGGCGAACGATCAGGGCTTCGGCGATCGCATCGTAGTGCGTGATAATGACGTGCCCACGCATCGTCTCGGGAAGTCGACGCGGCGTACTGGCTTCTTTTTGCGCACGAACGAGCGGATTGTAGATGAACTCGATGACGACGAACGGCAACATGACAAGCAAAAACAGAATGCCTGTGATGTTGACGACCATGGTAAACAGCTTACCCGCGTCAGAGTTAAAGACGATGTCGCCAAAGCCCTGTGTGGACATGACGACGAGTGTCCAATAGATCCCTGTGATAAAAGAATAGTCCCGCCCTTCATAAGCCATGAAAGCCTGAAACAACAACGTATAGACAACGAACAGGACGCCTAAAACGATAAGAAAATTATTAAGAAATTTTCTGTTGGAAGAATTGAAATTCTTTTTTACGGCATAGATGAGAGCGACGGGAACGCCACGCATAGGGATATTCCAAAGGATAAGAGCTCGACGAATCGTCGAGCTCATGAAAGAAGCTATTTACGAGTCACTTTAACGTCGGCACCACTTCCGAGCACTTCTGTCTGGGTCGAATCGATACCAGCTTCTGCATTGACGAAGCGGATCTTATAGGTACCAGCCGGTAATTCCTTTTTGATCGGTGTTGTACCATAGTTTGTACCATTAATGAAGACTTCGCAAGGCGGCTTCGAAGAGATCTTGAAGATACCGGGCGCGCCGCTATCGGCCGCGGCAGTATTTTCAGCTTTCGGTTTTGGTTTTGGCTTAGGCGTCTCGGTGTTTTCAGCAGCCGAAGCTTTTGGCTTAGGCGCAGCGGCCACGCGTGGCGCCTCGGTTTCGACACGAGGCTTGGGCGCTTCTTCCACAACGGGTTCAGGCTTTACGACGAACGTGCGCGTGTCGAGCGACCCGTCGGTACGCGGCATCCACGAGCGCGTCATGGTCTCACCACCGTCGCGATAGCTGATCTCGTACGTGTCATCGATCACGAGGTCATCGATGATCGACCCCGACTTCACGCGCTGCGTGTCGCCAGTTTTCTTGTTTCTCAACGTGAACTCGGTGCCATCCGGTTCACTCACGAGTTTAAGACTGGCATACCTCGGAACCAGCGTGAAGATAAGGGTCTCATTGTCACCCTGTTTCAGCACGATCTTGCGGCTGTCAGTTTTGTAACGATCCTTGCTGACCTCGACAAAATGCTCACCCGGCGTCAACGAGTCGAGCGTGTAATTCTGAGTGTTAGCATCCTCGCCACTGACGACAGAGCCATCGACTTTGACCATGGCACCTGGTTGATTCACGAAGAACTTCACGAATGCGGCTTTGGGCTGCAAACGGATCTGGACGGTCTCACCGTCCTGTGTCGCCAGCACAGAGCCTTCTTCAACGCTGTACGCATCGCCAGTCAAGACGCGGTAATGTGTCTCATTACGACGCGAGAAGCCTTCGAGCGTGATCGTACCGCTCAACAGGACTTGGTCTCCGTGAGGCACGTTCTCACCGTTCAGTTCAAGCTCCATCGGCACATTTTCAGGATAGATGACGAAGCTGAGCACACCGTCATTGGGATCATATTTTTTGGAGATCCAGACACCGAGCAAAAGCGCGATGACGACGAAGAGCACGACGATGACCGACACAAAGACCAGTCGCATTTTGGAGGACGTCATCGGCTTTACGGGCGCCACGCCCGCAACGGTCTCGCGTTCCTTGGCGCTTGCCACGACCACGGAAGAGAGCGACGACATGGATTTGCGCGGAGCCGGCATCGCACCTTTCATCGCGAGCGGCTTCGCCGCGAGTTCTGAGAGCGACTCGTCTTTGGTCAAACCTATCGCATCGACCGACGGCGTTTTCGCAACGACCGGTCCACTCGCCACGCTCGCGGTACTCGGCTTGTTCGAGTAGATAATGTCGTCCGTCGGTGGAACAAAGTTATCCAACTCGTCAATAATGTCGCGTTTTTGTGGCGACTGAACCACCTGCTGAACATTCTGCGCGTTATAGCACGACGTCTCGTCTTCCACAGCCATGTTCGCAGCCGACGCATTGCGCGCCGACTCCATTTTGAGCTTCTCGAGCGTCAGATCCTTGTAGTAATCGGTTTTCTGCTGCTCAAGAACGATCTCCTTGGCAAACAACGTCTGCATGAACTCGCTCAGATCCTTCGCGGTATAGAACATGTTGTGCTTGATCATGAACCGTTGAAGGGCTTCCGAAAGCTCCGCCGCCGACTGGTAACGCTGATTCACGTCCTTATCGAGCGCTTTGAGCACGATCTCTTCAAGATCTTCAGGAATATTGGGGTTATACAGCGTGGGCGGGCTGACTTCGACTTTGCGGATCTTCTCGAGCGTCGAAAAATCGCTCGAACCAAGAAACAGACGTTTGAGCGTCAGGATCTCGAAAAGCACGATACCGAGGGCAAAAACGTCACTTCGGCAGTCGATCTTCGTCTTGCCGGCGACCTGTTCCGGGCTCATATAGCTGAATTTGCCCTTCAGAATGCCGACCTGAGTCGCGTTCGTCTTGTTCGCAGCTTTCGCAATACCAAAGTCGATGAGTTTGCACTCACCGTCATAGCTGATCAAAATGTTTTGCGGAGAAATATCGCGGTGAATGATGCCCAGCGGCTCACCGCTCGCACTCTTCTTGTTGTGCGCGTAATCCAGGCCCTTGCAGATCTCGCTGATGATGTAGCACACGCACGGGATATCAAGTTTCTGCCCCGAACGCGAACAACGGTCATAGATCACGCGTAGATCACGTCCAGACACGTATTCCATCGCGATATAGTACTGATCATCGATGTTCCCAAGATCAAAAACCTGCGCGATATTCGCGTGTGTCAATTGAACTGCAATCTTGGCTTCATCAATGAACATCGTGATGAATTCTTCGTCTTCCGAGATGGAAGGAAGAATCTTTTTCACGGCAACGATTCGCTCGAATCCCTTAACCCCGAACGTTTTGGCCTTAAAGACCTCCGCCATACCGCCCGTGTTAATCTTCTCAAGTAAATAGTAATCGCCGAAAGGAATCGGCTTAGCAAGAACGCCCATTAAAACTATCCTTTTTGCACCAAAGATCGTGCGCTAAAAAAACCCGCAGTATTTTATTACAACGCCTCGCTGACTGCAAGATTCCAGTCTTACAGATTTCGTCCTGCGCATTTCAAACCGGTGCAGGATGCGACTTTGCGCATCATTCGTCAAAAGTCTCCAACCACGATCCTGTCATCCATACAAAATCTAGGGACGGCAGATCAGGGAAATCAAGACGCCATGCGTTTGGGGATGGTGGGGGAAGTCTCCCCCTACGCGGCTATTTCATATTTTTGTAGAGACGCGCCGCACGTCTCTACAAAAATACGAAATACGCCGCTACCCCTTCGCCTGGCAGGGCCCATTACAAAATGTATCGGCGCCAAAACGGCGCCACGGCACTAATTGCGCTCCGAGAAGTCTGTGCTGACCTTCACCGTTCCCGTCGTCGTGATCCACGTGAAGTTATCGATGATTGCCGCCGAGTCCAGGATCGAATCTGACGTGTCCCAAATATAAAAATCGAGCGTAAACGTTTCGCCACCGACGACCGGTGCCTGCGTCTTCAACCACGCGGTCGCGCCACCACCTTCACCAAACCCATCCAGACCAGCCGTGCCGTCCGGACAAGCGCCGTACTCTGTCATGCACTTCTTATCCTCACAGCCTTTTGTATATGGCTTCGCACAAGCGCCAAATATCGACGTAAACCAGTTACATTTTACTGGCGCACACGTTGTGAAGAACGCATTGTTGATCGAGACCGGATTGCCGTTCTTATCCTTGACGATGTTCTTGTCAGCGGGAAGTCCAGCCGCCTTCGAATTCAGCAAAGCAATGAAAAAGTCGTTATACGCCGAACAAATATATCCAGGATATTCGTGACTGTAAAATCTGAACTCAAAACTGAAGCCCGTCGCATTGACCGGCGCTTTGAGCTGAAGATGCAGGTTGAGACTGTCGTTGATTTTAGGCTTGCCACTGGCGTCAGTGGCAGCACTTGCACACCCTTTAAACGTCACAAGCGAACCACCATTCGCCGAGAGATAGTCCGCTGGAACGCTGCCCTCAGCAAGAAACTCCGCGCCATTACTCAAATTGCCTTTTTCGAACACGCCCGTCGAGATGCCCGCAAACGTGCTGCCTTTTTTGGGAGAGATCAGGGGCGTCGTCGGCGCACTCTTCGAGGCGAGGTAGTTGAACACGTTGATAGCCTTCCCCATCGCGGCAGTGCCAAGCGTTGACGCGTTCAACGACTTGACCGTCGCAGAAACGAGACCATAGCCATCATTCGCGCTGGTCGTACAAATATCCATGGCACGGGCGAGCTGCTGACCAGCATTATTTCGGTTCGTTGCAATCGAAAGATCAGTGCCAAAGGTATAGCTGGCCGTACAAGTCGTGGTCGGAGCTTCATCCACGCGACCATTGCAGTTGTCGTCGATCTTGTTACCAAGCGTTTCAACCATGCCTGGACGAACCAACTCCGGCTTGCTGATGCTTTCACAACCAGGCTGCAAATTCGTATCGCAACAGTCACCACCACAGATCGTGACGCCATCATGATCGTAATCTTCGGTGCCATCCACGATGCCGTCGCAGTTTTGGTCTTTCATGCCACCAACTTCCTTGTTGTGGCAAGCCGCCACGTAGTTTGGCAACACCATGCCGATGCAATCACTCCATGCGTTGTCCTGACACGTCATCACGCCAGCCTTACAAGCGCCGACGCCTTCCGTGCCAGCCGGACCATAGTAGCACGACTGCGTTTCGCCATTGATGCACGCGCAATCCGCCGTCGTTTTTTCGCATCCATTCGTGGTATCGCCATCGCAGTCGATCCAGTCCGCTTCGCAGGTGGCACATTGTCCATCCACACACGTTATGTGCGCGCCACACGCATTACCGCACGTACCGCAATTGTTGGGATCGTTCATCAGGTCGTAGCAGCGGCCATCTTCACACACGGTCTTGCCCGAACAATCCTGGCATTCGCTGTCAATACAGAGGTCGCTTGCCCCTTCACAGACATGGTCACACTCGCCGCAATGGTTGACATTGCTGCTCGTCAAAACGCACTCGATACCGCACAGCTTCTCTTCGCCAACACACGTCGGCAGCTCGATGTTGCAATACGGATCCTCTTCAGGGCACTTGCATTCACCCTCGACGCACATTTCTTTTTCGCCACACACATGGTTGCACGCGCCACAGTTATTTTTGTCAGACAACGTGTCGATGCATTCGTGCTGACAAACTTTTTCGCCTGTTTTAAGGCATTCTTCCGTGCAAACGCCGTTGACGCATCGCTCAAACTGGCTGCACGTCGTATAGCACCCACCACACTGATCCGGATTCGAAGACAGGTCAATGCATTCGCCGTCGCAGATCACTTCGTTGGCAGCCACGCACGTATTGACACATTGCCCATTTTCGCAACGTTCGGAGCCACGACAAGCGTGATCGCAGGCACCACAGTTATTGGGATCCTGCGAAATGATCGTGCATTCTTCATGGCACAAGAACTGTCCAACCGGGCATTCATCCGTATCGCCCATGCCGACTGCCATACACTGGCTGTTCACGCACGCCTCGTTATCCTTACATTTGTGATCGCAGGCGCCGCAGTGATCGGGGTTCGCCGTGGTATCACGACAAACGTCGCCGCAACACGTCGCGCGACACGTCTCGGCATTGCACACGATACGCGTCTCGATGCGCTGCTCCGGTTTCTGTTCCGGCTCAGTATCATTTTCCTTTTCCTGTCCCGGCTCGACCAACTCGTCCGACGGATCTTCCACCGAGTCAGACGAATTGGAACCCGACGAATCGGCACACCCGACCAGCATCAAACTCGCAAATAAAATCGCCCACGTTCTGGGCATCCACTTATGTTCAAATTGCATACGTTATCTCCAAACGATCAAACCACGTCCGTTTTTCAGCAACGTGGTAAACGACGAGTCGTTTAGCATATTCAATGGGTTTTATCCAATGTTTGACTTCACAACTTTTCGACCTGCTACGAGCGCTAACGGCACACATTCAACGATCTTGCCATCGATATTTCATCTAATTATTCACCTTCATTATAATAATGTCTCACGAATAGAGCCATCTCCAGGATCACAATTACAATTACAATTACAATTACAATTACTATTACATATTTTGATAAAACAGCTTTCCCGATTGTCTTAATTATAAACGCGTCGTTTCTGCTATTCCGCAAAGATTAATTTAATCAACTCTCAATTTTTATATGAGTATGGCGCAGCTATCGCGATGCGATACGCTGCGCCGGCATCGCTTCTCCTGCCCGTTGGGCAGTCAATACGCGCTGCCTATATTATCACCGCATCAGCTTATCACCGCGTCAGCGAATTCTGACACACAGGCTAAAGCCACGCCCCCATTTTACAAGTGCATTCAGTTTCAAAAGCGTGTATAGAAGCCCCCACTTTGGGAGGTTAGTGCATTGGGTACTAACCAAAAATTGATTCATTTTCCAATTTGCAAGGGGAAGTTTTTATGTTTGAGAAGCTTTTCATGCTCTTAGGCCAGGCGGAAGATACCGCTGCCGCCGCTGCTGCCGCAGCGGGTGACGCTGCGGTTGAAAAATCCACCGAAGCCGCCAAAGGACTCATTGATTGGTTCAAGTTTTCGGATAACGCTCTGGTGAACGACATCGTTCGTTATTCCATCAGCGTTGTGGGCGCGCTCCTTTTATTTATCATCGGTCTTTGGATCGCCAAACACCTCAAAAAACTTGCAGTCAAAGCTGCGACGCGTGGTCTTCGTGATGATGGTTCGTCGCCGTTGCCCAAATTCATTGGCAACATCGTTTACTATCTCATCCTCGTTATCATCGTCCTCGCCTGCTTGAGCATCTTCGGTATCCAGACGACGTCCTTCGCAGCCATCATCGCTGCCGCTGGTTTGGCCATCGGCCTCGCCTTCCAGGGCACGCTCTCCAACCTCGCTGCTGGCGTCATGTTGATCGTCTTCCACCCGTTCAAACTCGGTGATTTCATCACCGGTGGTGGCCAGTCTGGTATCGTGACCGAAATCGGTCTCTTCACGACCACGATCCTTTCGCTCGACAACCGTGTCATTACGCTCCCCAACAGCGCCCTGTCCGGCTCCACGATCGACAACTGCTCCTCGCAGGAATTCCGTCGTGCTGACGTCAACTTCTCCGTGCCTTATTCCTCTGATCTGGCTTCCGTCCGCGCTGCGCTCGAAAGAGCCATGGATGTTGAAGGCGCCCTCGCTGAATGCGCCGCCGGCAAATCCCATGTTTACCTCCTCGACCTCACCCCTGGTGGCAATGCCAATTACCAGGTCCGTGTTTGGTGCAAGAGCGGCGATTACTGGGCCGTTCGTGAACGCGTTACCATGAAATGTAAAGTTGAAGTCGATACCAACGGTGTCGCGATTACCTCCAAAGCCATGCGTCGTGCTGATGTCAACGTCGGTGTCGCTTACGAAGCCGATCTCGACAAATCGCGTGCCGCTCTCGAACTCGCTCTCAAAGATGCCGGTGGCCTCGCCGAACCCGCGCCCGCCGTCGTCCTCTGCGACCTTGGCTCCTCCTCCGTCAACTACCAACTCCGTGTTTGGTGCCCGGGTGACGAATATTGGGGCGTCAAAGAAAGACTTACGATCGCTGCCAAACGTCGTCTCGACGAAGCTGGTATCGAAATTCCGTTCCCGCAAGTCACCGTCAGCAACAAGAAATAATTCTTGTTACGAGCAATCAGCTTTCAAGTCTGCGCCCAACAGGGCGCAGGCCCAAAAGCCCAAAAAAAAGGCACATTCTCACGAATGTGCCTTTTTTTTACTGCTTAAACAGCAAAAACCGGTTGTTTCATCTCAACCAAGGAAGCATTGTCTGGTCATAAATTAAACTCTCAGCCGTAGTGAAGCCGAAGGCAAGCAGCAAAACTAAACGAACAAACTAAAACAAACTGCCCCCTTCAATCACGCTGCGTTGACTGCGTCGCCCCCCAAAAACGTACTGAATGATGCACAGATAAAAAAGGCTCCCCGAACTGAATGAAAACACCACCGTTTCGTCAAACGAGGAGCCAAAACGTAGTTTTTAATCCTTGCGAAGCATCATCTTGATGATCTCTTCATCGGTTTCACGCATGCCATCGTGACCAAGACGCCCAACATTGCTGATCGTGTTTTCGACACCCTTTGTGACAATGCCGTCACCATCGCGGAACTCTTGACCATTTTTGTACATCGACCAACCGAGTATGCCGGCATCAATGGATGCCGCGATCTTAGCCGCACAACTGGCTTTGGCACCGTCACAAATAATGCCCGAAGTCACGGCAAGCGCATTAACGAGTGTGTGTGAGATCGCATCGAAGCGCCCGCCGTGCAAATAAGCTATGCCGGCACCAGCCGCGCAACCGGCCGTCACGGCGCCGCAATACGCCGACAAGGTGCCAATGCCGCTCTTGAGGTGGATCGCACTAAGATTCGACACGACCAGGGCGCGATAAAGCACGTCTTCGCTGACACCAAGTTCAAGCGCATACTCGACCACGGGCACACAAACCGTGATGCCCTGATTGCCGCTGCCCGAATTAATGACGACAGGCATTTCACACCCGTTCATGCGTGCATCGCTGGCCGCAGCCGCTTTGGCGCGTGCGCGCACCATGATGCTGTTTCCATACGTGTCGAGCAAAACGCGCCCAATGTTCGCACCGTAGTTGCCACTCAACCCTTCTTCAGCAATGGCCATGTTACACGCGATCTGACGGTCTAAAATCGGTTTAACATCTTCGATCGCGACCGTATCGGCAAAATTCACAATGCCTTCGATCGTCAATTCCGTCTTTAGATCCATCGCCGGTTGCACCGACTGACAGTAGTTCGCATGACTCGTCTTGTTTTCACGGATCGTTTCGCCATTTTTTTGCACGAGCACGACATTCGTATGAAAGCCACGAATGACGACGCGCGCACTCGACGCGGCAGCATACACAGTGATGTCGATCTCAAACAATTCGTGTGACGTAGATTTTTCCACTTCGATGGTGGTGGACGCCAAAAAGACGCGGACATCGGCCTGAGCTTGTGGCGAGACGTGGCTCAACACCTGAAGTTCAAGATCAGCATCGCCCATCACGATACCAGCGGCAGCAGCCGCTTCGATGCCGTGCAAACCGCCCGTGTTCGGTACGATAACACTCTTCACATTCTTAATAATGTTACCGCTAACGATGATTTTGACACGTTCCGGCGTAGCATCGAGTTCCTTGCGCGCCAGCGCAGCCGCGTAAGCGATCGCGATCGGCTCGGTGCAGCCCATCGCCGGGGCGAGTTCATCTTGTAGAATCTGTAAATACGGGTGCATTTAGACCTCCAACCGAGCGCTTAGCTGTTCGAACACATCCTTCAAGTCATTGAATTTCCACGTGGCGAAAGCATCGAGCCCTGTTTTTTGGGCATTGACGATACAGAGCTTCGCGCCGTGCTGTAAAGCAGCGAGGGGCAACGACGCCGCAGGTTGAACGGTCAACGAACTTCCGAGCACGATAAACACGTCAGAACGCTCAGCTTCTTCAAACGCGCGATTCAGATCATCGGGCACCAACGATTCTTCGTAAAAAATGATGTCCGGTTTAATGATGCCGCCACATTTTTTGCACTTCGGCACTTCGTTGCGCATGACAATGGGCGCGATCTCGTCGTAGGTCGTCACGTCACGGCATTTCAAGCAATGGTGTTTTGCGGGCGAGCCGTGAATCTCAATGACTTCGGGCGAGCCACCCTTGGTGTGCAGCAAATCGATGTTCTGTGTGATCAATGTTTTGAGAATACCGCGTTTTTGGAGTTCAGCAACGCTCGTGTGCACAATATTCGGTTCAAACTTGTCGAGGCAGTAACAAAAGTCCTGAGCCCACTGATAGAAAATCGCCGGGTCACGTCTAAAAAACGAGAGTGATAGAATGTCCTCAACACTGTAGCCTTGCCAAGGCTTGGAATACACACCGTCCGGACTGCGAAAATCCTTAATTCCAGAAAGCGTCGAGACACCAGCTCCGGTAAAGCAGACCGCGTGTTTCGCCGAAATCAAAGCTTTGTAAAAATCTTCAAACATGGTTGATCTCCTTTTAGGACGATTGAAGTGTTATTTGGCCCTGCCAGGTGAAGGGGTAGCGGCGTATTTGGCGGCGGCGATTTGATGTAGAGACGCAAAATGTTGCGTCT
>JAZUKH010000252.1:0-3460 GCA_045643185.1 Myxococcota bacterium
CATCCCGAAACGTCGTGCAATTTAACCGATGTGATCTGCACACGTCGCTCAATACGCAGCGCACAGCCTTCGTGCTTGGGCTGGATGAACGCACCCGCGTCGACCTGTACAACGAGCAGCTATCGCTGCTCTGCAACATGGAAGGCGCCTCGATCCTCAAACACCTCGTGACACTGGACCCCGGCGTGCTCGCGATTTTTCGAAGCCACGAAGCGCCGATGCCCGAAGCCGTGGATGCCGTCGCACTCACCATTCGCGACATCGTCGAAGCGCAGGCGCTGGGTCCAGCCTGGCACTGGGATCGCCAAAAGCAGAGTCTGGGCGACTACCTCAACAACCTGCCGGTAGACACCGACGGCAGTGACCGACTTTTCCGCATTCGTCAGGCCATTGAACGCGCCGTGCTGATGATGCAGCGACGAAGCGTGTTTTCGCCCGAAGCCGGTCTGCACAGCGCACTCGGCGTCAACCCATACGCCCGTTTCAGCGCACCCATGCGTGAGATCGTCGGCATTTTTACGCATCAGGAAGCCGTCGATGCCACCTTCAACCCCAATGCGACTTCGGCCGACGAACTCGAAAAAGCCGCTGAGATCCGCAACCAGGTCATCGCAGCAGCCAACCACGCCAAAGACATTCAGCGTGAACTCGACAAAGCCATCGATTCGTGCGCCATCGCCCACGCCATCGCCCACGACTACGATGTGCCCATCGAAAAACGCCCTGTTCGACGCGGTACACTGCTCGGCATGAAGTCAAACGCGCTCTACGTCCGTCTTGACAACCCGCCCATCGAACTCAAGGTCTATCTCAAAGACATGCAGGATACGACCGGTCAAAATTGGAGCGTCGACGAAAAGTTCACGACCGTTCAAAACGAAGACGGCTCACGACGTTATCGTGTCGGCGACGATGTCAACATCCGCGTGCACGAATATCACGAAGCCAAAAAGAAATGGAGCGTGCTTCTCGTTTAACCGTGCTTATTCCCCCAGCGACGTGACTCGACCAAATTCATTGGCTGTCCAATGAGTCGCCTGCATGTCTCCATAACAAAAAACGCGGCGCTATTAAAAACGCCGCGTTTTATTTTTGTCTCCGTTCATGGAATGAAAAGCCCGTCGCCGCCAGATTCCGAGAAACTCACGCTCATTTCAGTTTTGGCGTGCCGGCCTGATCACCGCGCTGCTGCCAGATCTTGGCTTCCACCGGGTCATCCGTAAAGTTGCCACGTCGATCGACCGCCATGTTATTCACGACAAGTGAATACAGGAGCCCGTCACGCGGTCGCACAAACTGATCCGCTTCGAGCAGGTATTGGCCGGTCACGTCAAGCTCCATCCCCACCTTGAAATAGGGATGAAAATAGGGGTGATATCCGACGACCATGATCGACTTATTGACGCTTTCAGGCGACTTGATCATGACGTAAAGCCCTTTGCACTTGTAACCTTCACGAATGCGCTTTTTACCAACTTTTTTGGATTTACGGGGCTTGGTCATCCCCGGACAGTCCTCAGAAACCTCGGTAATGGTACCACGCACCCGGATCTCGCTCGCCAAAAGCTTTTTCTGGTTAGAAATGACGCCCCAGGTCGTATAGACCGAATCATCAAACTGGATCGGTATTTGACGGATCGCCTGAAAATCGGGATGGGCAGGCAGCTTGATCTCCGCCCCATCCGGTTCTGCGCGATGGAGAGGAAACTCTTCGATCTCCTGCTTACAGCTGCAAACCGTCAGCAAGAGCAAAGATGATACGGCAATGAGAAGCTTTTTCATGTTATAAAGACCTGGTCAAAAAGACGTCTGGCATTCGAGCCGTAAGGACGCATACATTCTTTATGAGTTTACGAAGAAAAGCGTCATTTATAAACAAAATTGTCAACGGAAGTGAGAAAACCATGATTCGAATTGAGGGAAAGCACGTCGTTTTGGGTGTAACGGGCAGCATTTCGGCCTACAAAAGCGCGACGATCGCGAGTCGTCTGACCCAGCTTGGCGCTGAAGTCGACGTCATTATGACGTCGAACGCATGCAAACTGATATCGCCAGCGACCTTCGAAGCCCTGACGCACCGTCGCGTATTTACCGACACGTTTGACGAGTCCTTTACCGGCGAAGTGAATCACATCGCGATCGCGCGCCGTGCCGACCTGGTTCTGATCGCCCCGTGCACCGCCAACATGCTAGCCAAACTTGCCCATGGCATCGCTGACGACATGCTTTCTTCGACGATGCTGGCCGTCACGTCGCCTACGTGGCTTGCCCCGGCCATGAACACCTTCATGTATGAAAACGCGGCGACACAGGCCAACCTTGCCACGCTGCGCGAACGCGGCTTCCGCATCATAGAACCGACGTCGGGCGCCCTGGCCTGTGGCTCAACCGGCAAAGGCCGCATGCCCGATCCCGAAGCGCTCATCGCTTCGGTCGTCAACACACTCGCCCTTCCCCACGTGCTGCACGGCAAAAAAGTGGTGGTAAGCGCCGGCGCCACGCGTGAATTCATCGACGCCGTGCGTTTTTTGTCAAATCCGTCAACGGGCAAAATGGGCGTCGCCTGCGCCCAGGCGGCGCAAATGCTGGGTGCCGATGTCACGCTCGTCGCCGGCCACATGGACGTCCCTGCACCAGAGTCATGCCACGTCATTTCGGTCACGAGTGCCGCCGACATGGCCAAAACCATGTTCGAAGCCGCCAGCGATGCCGACATCATCATCATGAGCGCGGCCGTGAGCGACTTTACGCCGGTCCAATGCGCCGACCACAAGGTCCACAAGACTGACGCCGAAACGAACATCGTTTTCGTCCCCACGACCGACATTCTCAAGACACTCGGTCAAAACAAACGCCCGGGACAGTTTCTGTGCGGATTCTGCATGGAGACCAACGATCTCCTCGAACGCGCTCAGCAAAAACTTCAGAACAAAAACGCCGACCTTATCGTCGCCAACTCGATCCGTGACCCAGGCTGCGGCTTCGCCCACGACACCAACGGCGTCACGCTCATCACACCTGACGCGGTCCAGTCACTGCCCGTCATGCCCAAAGACGAAGTCGCCATCAAGATCCTTACCTTCATTTGCCAAAAACTCGGTTGTAACCCACAAAAGGCGCCATAGTTCAACTGGGTTGAACGAAAATGACGTTACAACTCAGCCTGGGAAGCTTTGTCTGGTCAGAAATACAAAATCTCAGCCGTCGCGAAGCCGAAGGCAAGCAGGCTGAGATTGGGCGAGCGGACACGATTTGTTCGAAGCCGAAGGCAAGTTCGCGGCCGCCAACCCCAAAATGTAGTTTACGATGATATGCCTTAACTGTTCCTGAAGTTGGTACGGCCGTGTGGCATGTTTGAGCGAAGCGAGTTCCACACGGCCGACAAAAGAGCGCTCGGGGGTTGCAAGGGGGACGAGCGCCAGCGTCCCCCTGCGCGCCGCAGGCCCAGGCCGGCTCCAAA
>JAZUKH010000253.1:0-2827 GCA_045643185.1 Myxococcota bacterium
TTTATTTTTATATAAAATCCCTCTTAGAAAGTTGCGTGAGAAATGAACATATCCATTAAACTTCGGCTAGATGCCGCTGCTATGTATTTTCTTTAACTCTATTCATAACAATAATTAATCTATTATAAATAAGTTATTATAAATCATAAGCCCTTAAAGTTTTGTGAGGGGGAAGTCTCCCCCTACGCGGCTATTGGCGTTAAAACGCCAATACGCCGCTACCCCTTCGCCTGGCAGGGCCCGTCACAGAATGGCATTCTGTCAAACATGAATGAGGTTGGGACCAGCGTGCGCAGGCGTATCGCAACGCGATAGCCGGAGCGCGTGCCGCGTATCGCTACGCGATAGCGGCCGCCCCAAACTAAAACCGAGCCATGTCAGTTGACCGAATGCAGCGTATGCACTTAACGGCGTTTGCATTGATTTGAAAACGACGAATGGTTTAATTTCTCAAAAAATATGTGCCCGATGGGTCAAAAAAAATCCCAAAACAGGAATGAATGGCTTAAAAGGCACTGTTTCTTGAGCGTTCGGCCAGAAGGGCTGACCGCGAAGGTTTTATCATTTTTATAGGAGATACTCATGAACTGGACACGCCGAGACTTTATGGCCACGAGTGCCTTGGCTGCCGGCGCAGCGACGTTAGCAGGTTGTGCCGGATCCAAAAAGGAGGTTGCGATGGTTTCTGCACCGGATTCGATAAAAAAATCATATTTTGAGAGCCGCTTCGGAGTTACGCCGGAGATGGCGAACAAAGTAATGGCCAAAGCGCTTGAACGCGGCGGCAAATGGGGCGAGTTGTTTTTTGAACACGCACGGGACGTGTCATTGATGTTGAAAGACAGCATTGTTTCGCAAGCGTCCACGAACGTAGAACTGGGCATGGGTGTCCGTGCCGTCGTCGATGACCAAGTTGGCTTTGCTTATACGGAATCGCTGATGTTGGACGACATGCTTCGCGCGGCCGAAGCGGCGTCGATGATCGCAAACGGGGCTGACGCGGGTGTCGTCAAACCGGCGCAGTGGCTCGACATTCAGAAAAAATGGTACGACCAGGCGGTGAACTGGGACGTGGTGGATATTGCCGAAGCCGCCGCGTTACTGCGCGCCGTCGAAGTGAAAGCGCGCGCCAAATCTGCCGAGATCACCAAGGTCCAGGTCGGACTCAGCTGGAAACAACGCAACATTCAAGTCATCACGAGCGATGGCACGAACGTCGAAGACTCGCAGCCATACGCGAATTTGAGAGTATCCCTGGTCATGGAACGCGGCGGAGAAATTCAGTCCAACAGCGATTCGATCGCCATCATGGGCGCCTTCAGCACCTACAATGATGAACGCATTGATGCGATGCTCACAAAACTGACCGAAGACACGGCCATTTTGTTCGAAGCTGTCAAGCCGAAAGGCGGCGATCTTCCGGTCGTTCTGGGTGCCGGCGCGAGCGGCATTTTGTTGCACGAAGCGATCGGTCATGGCCTCGAAGCCGACTTTAACCGCAAGGCCGTCAGCATTTTTGCCGACAAATTGAACAAGCAGATCGCCAACAATGCCGTGACGATCGTGGACTCGGGCGAAAACGAAGGCTCGCGCGGTGCCCTCAACGTGGACGACGAAGGCACGCCGTCGCAGAAAACCGTGTTGGTGCAGAACGGCGTGTTGCAGAGCTACATGCACGACAAGATCAGTGCCGCGCACTACGGCGTTGCCCCGACCGGTTCCGGGCGCCGTGAATCCTACAAATGGCACCCGATCCCCCGCATGCGCACGACCTACATGGAAGCCGGGGATGCGAGCTTCGAAGACCTCATCAAAGACGTCAAATACGGCGTGTATTGCACGCGTTACACGAACGGCCAGGTGCTCATCGGCGCCGGCGATTACACCTTCTATGTCAAAAATGGCTTCCTGATCGAAGACGGCAAGCTGACCGCGCCGATCAAAGACGTCAACATCATCGGCAATGGTCCCGACACGCTCTCCAAGATCACGCGCGTCGGCAATGACTTCGCCTATAGTCATAGCGGCTGGACCTGTGGCAAAGATGGCCAGAGCATGCCTGTTTCACTCGGTATGCCGTCCGTTCTCGTTTCTTCGATCAGCGTTGGAGGGATCTAATCATGGAAAGCAAAGCACTCGTTGCCAAAACCCTGGAATTGATCAAAAAATACGGCGCCCAGGATGCCCGTGCCGTCGTTTCTCGTCAAACCTCGACCGACATTACGTGGCGCAAAAGCAAAATTGAGAATATGTCGAGCAGTGGCAGCTCTGCCCTTGGCATTGAAATCTATGTGGACGGGCGTTTTGGCACGCACTCCACGAGCGATCTGCGAGAAGATGCGGTCGATGCCTTTGTCAAACGCGCGATCGACGTGACGCGCCTGTTGGAACCCGATGAGTTCCGCGCGCTGCCCGACCCCAAATACTACGAAGGCCGCACCAATGAAGACCTTCAGAGCTATGACGAAGCGGTCGAAAAAATGACGGCGTCTGACCTGGTCGAAGAAGCCCGTCGCATCGAAGAAGCGGCTTTGGCGCACAGCGAAGCCCCCATTCAGGACGTCACGACCGGCGCCTCTGCCGAGACTTATGACGTCTTTTCAGCCACGACCAACGGCTTTGAAGGCGAACGACGTGGCACCTATGTTGCCAACCAGGCAGAAGTCGTACTCAAAGCCCCCGATGGCAAAGTGCCGTCAGACTACGCGTTTGCCTATACGCGCTATCGCAACGACCTCGAAGCCTCACAAGCCATCGCTGACCTCGCGGTGAAGCGGTCGATGCGCCTGCTCGGTCAAAAGAAACTTCCGACCAAGAACCGCACGGT
>JAZUKH010000254.1:0-2434 GCA_045643185.1 Myxococcota bacterium
GCTGGTTGATGAAGATCAACGCCGTTTTGCTCTTGGAACAGGAACCCGTGAGTTTGCGCAGCGCCTGGCTCATCAGACGTGCCTGGAGACCGACGTGGGCATCGCCCATTTCACCCTCGAGTTCAGCTCGGCGAACCAGGGCAGCAACGGAGTCGATGACGACGATGTCGACCACGTTCGTGCTGACGAGTTTATCGGCGATCTCAAGTGCCTGTTCGCCGTAGTCGGGCTGCGAGACCCAAAGGTTGTCCACATCGACACCAAGACGACGGGCATACTGAACATCCAGCGCGTGTTCTGCATCAATGAATGCCGCTGTGCCGCCCTGACGCTGGCATTCCGCGATCGCGTGAAGCGCGACCGTCGTTTTGCCGCTCGCTTCAGGACCATATACCTCAATGATTCGGCCACGCGGATAACCCCCGATGCCAAGCGCCATGTCGAGGGAAAGCGAGCCACTCGGAATCGTCGGAATCCGGACCTGTTCACTCGAACCAAGTCGCATGATGGAACCCTTGCCGAATTGCTTCTCGATCTGCATGATCGCGGCTTCGATCGCTTTGCTCTTCTCTTTCGCGCTGTCCTGTTCAACCGGGGCGGGGGCTGCTGCTTTCTTTTCTCTGGCCATCTTCTATCTCCTTAAATTTCGGTGAAAATAAATACGAAGTTTCATGCTTTCATGACTTCTTTTGTCATGTCTGAAAATGAGTTTATATGAACAGAATTTTCGTGTCAACAAAATTGATCAGCTGCTCGTTTTGAAAACACTCAAATCTTTGCTCTATATATGGCCACAAACGGCGTTTTTTTCCTAAATTATTTTTTTTCAGATCGTTTTTTTTGTTGAACGAGCGGTAAGCTCGTGCGTGAAAATGGCTTAACCCATTAATCTGTCTTGGAATCCTCACCTGGATTGGCGCGCTGGTCGTGGGCTGCTTGAAGATAGGCGAGTATGTCGAGGACCTGAAAATTGGTCAGGCGCGTACTGAAACCACGCATTTCATTCAATCCATAACGAATGATGTAAAAATCACTCTCGGATTCCGGCGTCGTGGCGTAGTTGCCAAGAATAGGCGGTGCTTTGCTGGCATTTCCGTGGCATGATGTGCAGTACCGGTCATACAGCAAGGCACCGACGGTCGCGTTCGGATTCGGATCCCGCTCCGTGTAAACATCTTCATAGTGGGCATGCGAGCCAAACTTTGCGCTGTCGTGCAGCGCCTGTGAGGCTTTGGCAAGCTGCACTGTCATGGATTCTGACTGGTTGGTGCTGCACGCGCCGACCAGGCAGGCTAGACCAAGCATGTTCAGTAAAAAGACGTCGTAAATTTTGGTGGAAAACGACACGGGCGACCTCGTTGTACCTGAAATTCAGGTCAGTAAATGTGAATACCTAAACAGATTTACTGAATATTTGCGGCCTGTTCACGCATGGACTCGATCTGGGTACGCAGATCGATCGTGTGTCTCGTCAAAATCGTGTCTCTGCTTTTCGAGGCGATCGTCGTGGACTCTCGCCCTAATTCCTGAAGGTAAAAATCGATCTTCTTGCCTTGGCAGGTGAGCGGGTCATCGGGCGAAAGGAAGAGGATCCTGAGCGCGGAAAGGTGCGCCGCGATGCGGGTGAGTTCCTCGGCGACGTCGATCTTATCCGCGAGCATAGCCACTTCGCTGGCAAGTAAGTTTTGGTCGAGTGCGGTGCCATATTCTTCTTGGAGCGCGAGCAGGCGTTCGTTCATGCGCTGTCTGAACTCGTTGATGCGTTCGGGCGCGCGGGCCATGGCACCCTGACGGCTGCTTTCGAGTTCGTCGATCGCGTTAAGAAAATACGCCTGGAGCGCTTTGCCTTCGCGTTTGCGCGTCGAGACCACGAGGTCGAGCGCTTTACGCGTGACTTCAAGCATCTCTTCAATGACTTCCTGCGACGGTTTTTCATCGTCAGTCGCTTTCCAGACGTCGTTCTGGCCAAGAACAAAGCCAAGACAGCGCTCGCGCGACCATTCGCCTTTCATGATGCCCATCACAGCGTTGGTTCGGCTTTCCAGCAGCGTCTCGTTCAGGCCAGCCGCTTTTTTGCCCGTTCGTTTGAGCGTGACGGTCACATCAACGCGTCCTCGGCCGATGTACTGCTTGATGAGGCTGGTAAACAGCATTTCAATACCGTCCGTGAATTCACCGGCGTTAATGTGTATGTCGAGACCGCGGTAGTTGAGGGTCTTGACCTGTGCCTCAATGGCGTAATCAAGACACGAACCGCTTGCTGAACCAAAACCCGTCATGCTGTAAGTCATAAATTTTCTCCACAAGTGTGTCGTTTGAATCCCGGTTTGTGCCGGTGGTATAAAAATCAGGCTAAAATTATACACATTTCGGGCGAAACATTCTCGAAAATTTCACGTGGATGGTGGGCGCGGGCTATTCGCGTTGCGAATAC
>JAZUKH010000255.1:0-26672 GCA_045643185.1 Myxococcota bacterium
CGCCCTGCGCGTCGGCCTATGCCTTTGGCATACGGCCTCTTACCGGTCGCTATGAGCTCGACCTTCGGTCTGCGCACATACGCGCCCGGTTTTCTCATTCCAAAACGCCGCAAATCCGCGCCATGACTTAATTTCCTTCAACGCGACCGATTTTTTCATTTTTATGGTCGATAAGGCTTGATTTTTTTTTTTTTTATGATGTCGTGAGTTTATAGCTATTAAAAGGCTGTAAATTGTGGTGACAACAATCCAGTTTTTTGGTGAATTTTTCGTGGGGGCAACATTGACTCGTAGCTTAAAATATGCATTTTTAGTCAGTCCTCAATCAAGAAATTCGTTATATACGAATTTTCATTAAAGGAGTATTTATTATGACACAAGAACATGATGAAAGAGCAAATCTCAGTTGCACGGCAAAATGCGGCGTTCTTTCAGAACTTTTGAAGCGAAACCTCGATGCCATGTTCACGGCAGTTCCAACCTCAGTGGTCAATGGGATGCAAGATTCTGGAGAAATGCGAATTACTGAACGTATGCAAATTGGAGTAAAATATGACAATATCATCAAAAACATCAAGGTGAGAGCTTACACACGCGCAAATAATTTTATCACCAATTACTATCAAGTCTTTTCCAATCCTGCCAATGAGCATCCTGATTACTGGGTTTTCGTTCGAATCGACGAAAGACAAAATTTCCATTATTATATTTTAACACATGATGAGCTCGGCAGAGTTCAAAGGGATAGGAATGACGAATACCTTCGAAACCATCCTGAAGCAAATATCCCAATTGGTGTCGATAATGTCCAATTGAGGCACGTTGCTGAATATGAAGACAGGTGGGACACCATCGTAAATTGCGAATAAACATTGTAATCAATGATTCGTTATGGATGAGGATGCATCAATACAAAACAGCCACATAGTTGAATGCGAACCTCAAATTGCGTATCTGACACTTTCTTTAGGTTTCTATTTCCCAAAATTGTCAAATTTTCATTTTTGGGAAATAGCACCCCGTATGCACACCCCACGCCTCTACATTTCCCGCTCAAACCGCTCGATCACGCAGTTGTGCGCCTTTTTCTCATTGTAGCTAATTCCCACCAGAATCACTTCACCATAGAAATCCTTTAATGAATCCGGATAGTTATTTTCGTGTATCTGGTCGATCGCGGCCTGAACTTCCTGGTTGAATTTGAGTTCGATGACCATGGCGGGGCCGAGGATTCTATTTTTGGGCAATAAAACAATATCGGCAAAGCCTTTTCCCGTCGGGAACTCGCGAATGACTTTATATTGATTCTCGGCATAAAAACACAGTGCAGAAATGACGCACGACAAGGCGTTCTCGCTGTTATACATCAGAACCGATGTCATGTTCTGATGTGTTTCCTCGACCATGCGCGCGACGGTATTATTGTCTTCGGCAAGTATGGATTGTATAAATTTGCGTGAACGCTGGTAGGGTTTGATTGCATCGGGCCAGGAGCATTGTTTGAGCGCCGCTCGAAAGGCCATGCGCACTTCTTCGTTGGGAATGAAAACCTGTGACGCTTCAGCATCATAAGCCAGATAGCCGATATGCGTCAGCAGAGTGAAGCAGTCATCCTTGCATTTGGGCACCGTAAAGGAATTGTCATAAGATCCCGTATCGACATTGACGCGGCCGCCGCCAATCAAGCACATCACATCGTCATAGATGCCATCCAAATCCGCGTTGATATAATCGAGCAGTGATTCAAACGAATCCGTCTGCGTCCAGTAGCTGCCATATTCGCGGTTTTTCATCGCACGCGCCAGCGAGCATGGATTATAAACATGATGTTCATGCGAAAACATATAGCCGTCGTACCATGCAGCGGCCTCGGCGCGATCCATCCCAAACTGCTCGCACAACGCATCGACTTCTGACGACAGAAAACCGACAAATGGCTCTAATTCCAAAGGTCGAAGCATCGTGTACTCATAAAACTGATTCAACGACGACTGCGTCTTGTACTTTTTGACAGGCAGAATGCCCGTGATATAGGCCAGAGCAATGACCGCATCCATGTCTTCCTGCTTGAACAAGTCGCGCAAAAAGTGAATCCATTCTTTCTGCAAGCCTTCGTCATTCGGGCAGAACCGGAACACGGCGTCCCACTCGTCGATGACAAAGACGAAAGGCGCGCCCGTCTTTTCGTGGACTTTGACGAGGGCATTGGCCAGTGTATTTTCCCTCAAACCATCAATATTTGGCCATTTGAAACACACTTCCTCAAGGATTTCGGAAGAAAGGCGAGTAATAAATGACTTCGGATCCTGACCAAGCTGAAAAAACGACTGCACATCAATCCCGATCACATCATACATATTGATGTGCGTTTCGTAGGACGAATCCTGCGCGATGGCATAGGACGCAAACTGTGCATGCGAGTCGCACGAATTGTCGTAATAAGCCCGAATCGTCCGTGCCGCCACAGTTTTGCCAAACCGCCGCGCTCGGCTCACGCACACGAACCGTGTATCTTTGCCAATCCATTTGTTCAAAATCGCGAGAATCCCCGTCTTGTCGACGTAAACCTCCGCATCAATAATTCTTTGAAATCAACTATTACCTGGATTGAGAAACCTGCCCATTACGCCCTCCGACTGCGATTGTTCGCACGACTTTAACCATGTCATAACACAGCTCTGCCCCATTTTTACCTTAACTCGCCGAATCGCATAAAGCGAGTTTTTTTGATGGGGTTCGCTGGCGCGGGCTATCTCGCTGCGAGCCGTGTCGCGACACGGCTCTGCGGCTCAATACGCCCTGCGCGTCGGCCTATGCGCATCGCGCATACGGCCTCCGACCGGTCGCTATGTGCTCGCCCTTCGGTCTGCGCGCATACGCGCCCGGTTTTCTCATTCTATAAATCCGCAAATCAACACCATGACTTAATTTCCTTCAACACGACCAAATATTTTGTTACTGTTCAGCCGGGGTAGGCAAAATACATAAATCTCAGCCGTAGCGAAGCCGAAGGCAAGCAGGCTGAGATCGGTGAGCGGACGCGATTTGTTCGAAGCCGAAGGCAAATTCAGAAAGCACACGAACGCAAAGCGTTCGAAGCGCGTATCATAAAACGAAATTAAACGCCCGAACGATATGGAAAATCGGCGGCTGGAGCCGCGCCCCGGCAACGCCGGGGCTTGCATAACCGTGTCTGTCGAAGCCGAAGGCAAGACGGGCACGGTTAATACGTACAAACGCTTACGATAACGACGAGTATCATGCTATAATACATCCGTTGACTTATAAAAGTCAGCAGGCTGATATGCTTGTATGAGGTACGGCAATGGATAAGACCAAACTAAAACCGGGTGCACTGCTTGAATTCTATACCGAATTTAGCGAAAACGAGGCGTATTACGTCGACAAAACATGGAGTAACAAATTAAATGAAATAGCGTCGCTTCCCGAGATTGCGCTCAACCAGGTTCGCCAAAACAAATATGCCGAAGCGATTCACCAAGAGGGCTATCAAACGGTTTATGCCGTCGGCGTCGGTTTCTGCAAAAAGACCTGCGAAGTCGCAATCGAAGAAATGTAAAAACAACCGCTATGTAGTCTCTTTAACCATGTCCACAACAATAGATCTCACAAAGACCGATTCCATGATGAACGAGTCAATTCATTGAAAAATATGTGTAGCAACAAAGAAACAAAACTAATTTCAGACAAATACCAGCTTGAACGTCTTCTCGGCGAAGGTTCCTTTGGAAAAACCTACCTAGGCAGAGATCTCGTCAATGGCAAACAAGTCGCCATAAAGATCATCAAATTTGCCGAAATCGAAGCTTTTAAAGACTGGGATCTTTTTCAACGTGAAATCACAACGCTGTCGACGATTCAAGTTTACGGCGTACCGAGATTTTACGATGGTTTTCAGGATGAAACGGGAAACACGCTGTATCTCATTCAGGAATACATCGATGCCCCGTCAATTCAAAAATACATCGATGACGGCCACGTTTTTACCGAATCTGAAGTGCTGACGATCCTTGATAAAATGGCATCAATTCTTCACCAGCTTCAGACAAATTACAAACCGCCGATCGTTCATCGCGATATCAAACCATCAAATATTCTGTGTGTCTTGAAAAGTGATGACGATTCTAAGCAGATCCAGCCGTGGCTTATCGATTTCGGTTCGGTCGGACATCCCGATTTAACGGGTAAACGATCGACGATTGCCGGGACTTTTGGCTATATGGCCCCTGAACAATTGCTCGGAAATTGCACGATACAAAGCGACTTTTATTCCCTCGGCGCCACGGCTCTATATATGTTGACCGGCACGCCACCCTTTGAAATGACGTCTGATGCCTTTCAATTGAAATTTGACGACATTTTGAACGAAAAAGCCCCAAAAACATCGACTTTTTTACGCGATCTGATCCGAATGATGCTCCAGACAGATCCAAAGAAACGACCGGAATCGGCGTTGTCCATTCGTGAAATGATCGAAAACCAGTCCTTACCGAAACAACAAAACAAAAGTAATTTGTTCATTCGATGTGCACAGTGGTCTGTCCGAAAATTTCAAAACATCATAAAACTGCTGAAAGCTGAATTCAATGCCCAAAACAATCATAAAATCGTCACCGGATATGCTATTTCATTTCAGAACATTCATAACGTACACGTCGTTCAATTAATATATAAATACGATGACAAGTATCTGCAGAGCATACAAGTTCTTCCGGATTCTTTTCCGATAAGCCTGCTGAATACTGACTTATGGAAAATACAAACAGAAGACCCAATTGATCACCGCATCAGACACGGACTTCCATGCCAAATTGATGCAGTCAATGGTACAATTATTGATACAAAAGAAATCATTTCAAAACTGATGAATAAAGTATGAGCGATATACTATTACAAACACCCCAAAAAACAGAGCCTTTATCATCAAAGAAGTTTGCATTCTCTGTCCCCGAAGAGAGTCAATCCAAACGACTGAAAACGCCACCGGAAATTCAAACAAAATACCGATATATTCAACAGTTGGGACAAGGCTCACAGGGCAATGTTTTCCTCGCCGAAGACCTCGAGAACGGTCAGAAAGTTGCCATTAAAACCATCGCGATCCAAGCCATCAAAAGCTGGAAGGAATATGACCTATTTCAACGTGAAGCAGACGTGCTTAAGACACTCAACTGCGACGGGATCGCACACTTCATCGAGGCACTCGAATTTTTGGATATAGAAAACCCCGCCGCCTATATTGTCCAAGAATATGTCGAGGGATCGACGATCGATAAGCTTATATCACAGGGATATCACTTCAACCTTAACGAAGTCTTCGACATCGCGCTACAGCTTCTCGAAACACTCTCACAGCTTCACGATCATGAGCCTGTAATCATTCATCGCGATATCAAATTTTCAAACGTCATCCTGCAAAAGCAGAACGGTCAATACAAAACCTGTCTTATCGATTTCGGTGCCGTCGCGAATCCGCAACTTCGAAGCGGTGGATCAACGGTTGCCGGCACTTTTGGTTATATGCCGCCCGAACAACTCATGGGACACCCCGAGCCCGCCAGTGATATCTATGCACTCGGTGCTCTCATCGCCGGTATGTTGAGTGGAGTTTCGCCGTCAGATATGGACGTTGACGATTTTCGACTGAACATTGCGCCCTATCTCGTTTCGGTGCCAGCGCAAGTCACGGCCGTTCTTCAAAAAATGCTCGAGCCAAAAGTCGAAGACCGACTGACCAGTATCGAAGAACTTAAAAAGTACTTTCAGGACTTTAAAAACGGAAATTACGCCGTTTCACTAACGTCAAAAGAAAAATTATCAACCATCGAATTAAGCAAAAAACTTCGAACAGTAAATAGCTATCGCGATGAAGGTAACCTAGAAATATGGAATTCACTGCAGGCAGATATACCTCGTGATGTGCCAACGTCATTATATAAACTTAGTGGAAAAGCTCCGAACGAACTGAATGATCTGTCATTTCTTTGTCTAACCGGATTCTGGATATTACTAAACACATTAGTATTCATGATATCATTATCAGTATTTGATAGCACCCCAGCGATCGGCCTATTAACTTTCTTTTTATTACCAATACTTTTGTCTTTTATCATCTGTCAAACGACACATCTTTCAAAATTTTATATATTTATTTTATTTGCAACAGCAATTTCTAGTTATATCGGGTTAGCAATTGTCTTAATATTATTGTTGATTGATTCTATCAATAATCATTCAATACGTTTGAAAAATTCTCATATTAACCATGGGGTAATAAACACGGCTGCGAACATTGTTGAGTATGGTCACAAAACATTGGCAACCGTTGTTTCGATAGAACCTCTAGATTTACCCAGAATCGAACAAAACCTAAATGACAACGATGATATGAAATGGTTAATGGATAAAACAGTTCATAGTTATGCTCTCGGTGAGGCAAAGGTTCTTGTTCGATATAAATATCAGCGTGAGAAGCAAGGTATGTCCGTAGATTGTTACGGCGAGTTTGAAATGGATTGGAATGACAAACTGAACGTCGGCGATGTATTGCCAATTCTGTATTTAGAATACGGCTGTATCATTCAGTCGATGCCGTTTCCATTACCACTTGATCAAAACATCCAATTGACTTCTCTCATCACTGAAACAATAGAGCCACGTCACTAAGAGAGACGCGCGATCACCTGTCTCTCTTAGTGACAATGACGACGTAGACGACGTGGCTGTAACGCGTAAAACGCCGTTTTTCCTTGAATACTTAACAACGTGTGAAGCTTAAACTATAATGACATGCACGGAGGCATGGACGCTTCCGAGGCACTGAGTCCTCTCTGACAAGCACGTTCAAAGCGCCGCAGGCAGAGGGGGTAGACGCGTATTTGGCGTGAACGCCAAATAGCGGCTCAGGGGGACACATCCCCCTCATTCCCAAAAGAAAACCGATCTCACAACAAGGATGTTGAATATGCATAAAATTTGGTTCTTAGCGGCTGCATTGCTTTTGAGTGCGTGCCAGCCCCGTGAAGACAGCGTGATCACGCCCACGGAACCTGGCCAGGACACCTTGGTCGCTGAAACGACCGCCGAAGCGCCACAGGACAAAGCGCGTGAACGCATTGATGCTTTTGTCGAAAAGAATGCTGATGCCTTTGTCAGCTATGCCTTTAAGGCAGCGGCGCCCCCTGATCTCGGAAAGGCGATTCAAGCCCTCGTCGACCAGCCCAAAGCCGATAAAGGGCTAAAGTCCGATGACTATGGCGATCTTCAGCTCCCCGCGTTGAAGCATGCCGAAGCGCTCAAAGCGCGCTATGAAGCGCAGGGCTATGCGCCGATCTTCTGGCAGGGTCGCGCGCCCGTCAAAGCGGTCGAACATGCCATCGACGCGCTCAAAGATCTCGAAGAACGGGCCATCACGCCCAAAATGCTCGATCCGACGGCCTTTCTGGCGGCGCTCGACAAGCTGAACGCCGAAGACCTCGGCAACGCGGGCGAGTTTGTGCTTAATGCGGAAGAGCGACGAACGTTGGCGGATCAGATTCAGAAGTCGGGAGTCGATATCAACGATTCACAGGCCGTCAAGGAGCTTATCGACGATATGCTGGCACAGAATGCCCTGCCGCGTCTCAAGGATGCCGTACAGGCCAAATCAGAGGGCTCGAAAGGCCTCGTTCAATGGGCGGCACTCGCCGACGTGCTGCTCGCCGATCACATTCTCAGTTTCGCACAGATCGTCAAATTCAATAACCGCACGCATTTGAGCGACGAAGAAAAACAAAGCCTCGGCAAAAAACCGACCGAAAAGAAATACAAAGAGATCGCGCTCAACCGAACATTGTCCTGGTTTGAGGAACTTACCAAAACGGCGTCGCCGGATGACTTCAAAGCCCTTTGGGAAGGGCTATACCCAGTGCATCCGCAATACACCAAACTCATCGAAGCCCATCATTTGTATCGCGACCTTCCCGACTGGCCAACCGTCAGTCAAGGCCGTGTCGTCCCCAAACGCACCTCGCCCGTCGTCGGAAAGCTCAAGCTCAGACTCGCGGCGGAAGGGCTCTACAAGGGCGATGTCAGCGAAGAAGCCCAGGCCGACCCGGACACGTTTAACCTCTACGACAACGATATTCGCGGCGCTGTACGCCTCTATCACGAAACGCATCAGCTCGAATATGATGAGAAAAAGGGCATCCAGAAAAGCTTTTGGACAAGTTTGAACACGTCACGTGCCGAACGGCTCACGCAGATCGACGAGAACATTCGACGCATGTACTCGACCTATCTCGTAGATTCCGATTTTTACATCTACGTCAACGTGCCGGACTTCCACGGCGAAGTTTGGAAAGACCACAAGCTCGTTCACCGCTTCCCGGTCGTGGCAGGCAGTGCGCGACGCTCATGCGATCCCGAGACCAAACAATATTATTACATCAATGCGACGCCGCTCATGCACGCCCACATGCTGTATGTCGAATACAATCCTTATTGGAACGTGCCTATGCGCATCGAACAGGAAGATTACATTGAAAAGATCAATGCGGATCCCACGTGGCTCGAGACGCATGGCTTCGAGTATTACACCGAAGATGGTCACACGATCTTGAGACAGCTTCCGGGTGAAAACAATGCCCTCGGCCGCGTGAAATTTATTTTTCCGAACGACCACAGCACGTTCCTACATGACAGCCCCCAAAAGCGCTTCTTCAAATACCCCATTCGCGCCTTCTCACACGGTTGCATGCGCGTTTGGGAGCCACTCAAACTCGCGGAGATCCTGCTTAAACTGGATGGTCAGTGGTACGACGGCATCTCGACTGAGATCGAAGATTTTCAAACGCGGCGCATCGTGTTCAAAAACCGTTTCGACGTGTTCATCGACTATTTTACGGTTCGCATGGATGACGACGGGCTCGTGTATTTTCTGTCTGACCCCTATCACTACGTCAAAGACGCCCTCAACCCGCCGTCAGCCAAATCGCTGTCGTGTAAACCCTCCAACAAGGCGTTTATTCAGCGCACGAGCCTGATGCAGGGCGACGACGTCGGAAGCGACGAACCCGCGATCTAATAGTTAGACTCAACTCAGTCTAGAACCTGCGCCTACGGCACGCGGGCAAAACTGAATTTCAGTGAATTTTGAGCCTTTCCTTCAAAGGAAAGGTGCCTACATTTTTTGTTGTTAGCTTGATTATCAATATAGATATCAAGCAATTTGAGTGATAGTTTAGACAGTAAAATTGATATTCCTTACTGCTAATAATTTTCAAATCGGACTTTCGGAGTTCATAGATTTTAGGAACATCGTTATGAATTTTAAAACCAAACTCATTATTTCAGTATTGCTATCAACAGCTTGTAGCTTCACTGGATGTAACAGCGAAAGCACTTCTAATTCTTGTGACTTAACAGAAGAGATCTGCCAAACCCTAAACGAAACGCTTGATGAAGACAAATGCGAATGTACCGATGCGTCCCCCCAAAAGTGTTATCTAACCCAGGCAGATTGCGACAAAGACGGTAAAACCCTCGATGCAGATCATTGTGCATGTGTTATCGCGAGTGAATGTTCATATAATGGAAACGTATTAACCACCGGTCAAAAAGTTTGCGATGCCGATGGAAAAGTCGTCACCTGCAAAGTGGATGGTACAACGGCGTCGCAAGCATGCGACCGCGGTGTTTGTGTCGATGGCAACTGTATCCCGCGTGATTGTGACAACATTTTCAGCGGACAAACAACGTGCAAGGACCTCAAACTCATGGTCTGCGACGACGGACAACTTGTCGAAGCCAAACCTGGCTGTGCCGCCAACGAAAAATGTCTTGACGGACAAAACCAATGTTCAAATTATCGCTCATGTGGCTCCATCGCGCACAATGCAAACGGATGTCTCAATGGCGATATCGTCAGCTGCAACGACGGCAAGACCACCGTCGTCGAAGACTGCAGCAGTGACGAAGTTTGTACAGCAAGTGCCAATGCGAAAGGAAGCTTTGTCTGCAAAAAGCCGGCTTCAACCGACTGCGAATGGAACGGTGGGCTCGTGAGTAAAGGCCAATCTGTCTGTGATGGCAATGTCCTCAAAACCTGTTCATCAGAAAATGACGGCAAGTTTGATGCAGGCATCGATTGTTCAAGAACAAATAATCCTTACCAACCGATTTGCGACACGGATTCATGCAGAGAAGAGAAATATTGCGGTCCAAACAAAGACATCAAACCTGGAGAGATCGTTTGCAACGCCGCTGGAACGAACCAAGCCAAGTGCGTCGATGGCACACTCGTCGATGAAACAGATGTATACGCTTGCCAAGCACCAGAAAATGCTTCTCCAATTTGCGTTTCCTATGAAGAATCTGGCTTAACTTATTACTATTGCACTCATAAATGTAATAAAGGTTACGTCGACTTTAACGGAGAATGCGTACCCAAGCCAGTTTGTGAGCCATACAAAGAAATGTACTACGAATATGAAAATATTTGTATCTGCAACTATGAAGCACACTGGGTCGGTTATACGGGAGAATGCGAGTGTGAA
This sequence comes from Myxococcota bacterium, assembly GCA_045643185.1. GTDB lineage: Bacteria > Myxococcota_A > Bradymonadia > UBA4248 > UBA4248 > RGIG464. The sequence goes on from JAZUKH010000255.1 coordinate 10,557, forward strand.
ACAGGTTACGACCAAGTCGGTAATAGATGCACAAAATCGTGTAATGGGGATGAAACAAAAGTTTATGATCCCATTTCAGACTCCTGCGTTTGCAATGCGGAAGACCATTTTACAGAATTAAATGGACACTGCATTTGCGAAACAGGTTACAAGTTAAATCCAGAAGGCGCAGGCTTTTGCGAATTAATGAAAACGTGTGATCCATATAAAGAAACATATGACTACTCTAACAATGAATGCAAGTGCAACACCAGTAAACACTGGACGGGAATTGCAGGCAAATGTCATTGTGACGATGTCTCTGTCTTCCTCAACAACAAATGTCAGCTAAAAAAAACCTGCGATGCAGTAAAAGAAACTTATAATGCCGAAAATAATACTTGTTCCTGCAACACCGCTGACCACTGGGTCGGAAAAGCTGGAAGCTGTGCCTGCGAATCAGGTTATGTTCCCATTAACGGCACTTGCCAACTCAAGGTAACATGCCAACCCAATAAAGAAACATATAACGAAAAAGCAAATACTTGCGAATGCAACGTGGCTAATCATTGGACTGGAACCTCTGGACATTGTGTATGCGAAAACTATTATACAGATATCAACGGTGTTTGTACACCACCTGATTTCGTTAGAGGCGATAAGATTACTTTTGGTCACTACGAACAGGATAATAATCTCACAAATGGCAAAGAGCCCATTAGCTGGATCATTGTTGCAAAAGACGAACATACTTATTATCTCATCACTGAAAAAGTGATCGAAGTTTTACCAATCTGCCAACCAAACGAGCCGAACGCAATATGCAGTTCTTGGGAAAAAAGTACGCTTCGTTCATGGCTCAATGGTTTAGGAAGTTCAAATAATATGTCGAAACTTGACTATACGAGCGACAATTTCATCAACACAGCTTTTACCCCTGACGAACAGGCTAAGCTCGTAAAAGAAACGCAAGTCGCAGACAACAGTCGCCTTTGCGCAGAATGTCACGGTGGAGGTGATACGTATGACAAGATTTGGATTTTGAGTCTCACTGAGGTTGAATTATTATTAAAAGATAATATGACGGCAGACGCCACGCCCTATGTCGTTAGCAAAGGCGTAAAATCAAATCAACAAACGAGTGATGTTTTATGTTTAACATCAAACACACACTGCATACCATATATTTGGACCCGAACGCCAGGCAATGGTTGGATTAACTCGTCCACCATTACCCCTCTGAATACTATTTATGAATGTGGCTTTAATAATACAGATCCTAACATAGGTGTACGACCTGTCATCAGGATACAACTGTAATCTGTGATCTTTTCATTCACAGATATCAACTTATTGGGTACGTCGCCCTGTTAACTGGTCATAAACGAAGTACCCAATATGGTTGCAAGGACGCTTTGCGCTCGTCAACGGCGCATTGTGTCCCACTCCCGCGTTTCGTCGTGTTTATCGACTATATTTACGGACCGCATGGATGACGACGGGCTCGCGTATTTTCTGTCTACCCCCTCTCACTACGTCAAAGACGCCCTCAACCCGCCGTCGGCCAAATTACTGTCGTGTGACGCCTCCAACAAGGCGTTTATTGAACGTACAAGCCTAATACATGGCGTCGATGGGGAAGCCACGATGGGGCGAGTGCTATTGAATGGCAATAAAAACAAAGTCTTGTCACCTAAGCCGCGCAAAAATTACGCGTTTGTGGTAGAATGAATGGTTGTATCTTTGTTCCTTGAGTGTTGCTCAGGGTACAGAGGTCGCGATCTGCGCGGCAGTAACGGATTTCGCCAATCGTTGCGCCCATTTGAAGAAAATTTAGGCGATCGCTTTCGCCTGATCAGTCCCCCATATTATAATGTTATATGTCAGATAATTTACCTGCCAAAACCGAAGCCAAGCACGGCAAAATAGCCTGTATTCTGATTTCCATCGTCGCCATTGGCCTGCATTTCGTTCCCATCGGCTATTACATTCTGTACCCTTTTTCTCTGATCTACACGTTTGTGCACGAAATGGGTCACGGCATCATGGCCGAGCTTGTGGGCGGCAACTTCGTGAAGTTTGAGATGTGGACAGACGGCTCCGGCGTCGCAACAAGTCAGATGCTGGTCGATGCCAGTCGACTCGATCACGCCCTCGTGTCGTTTGGCGGCCTCATTGCCCCAGCGCTGTGGGCAGCCATTTTTATGCTGGTCAGCAAATCCAAACGCGCAGCTGCTTACGGCATGTACGTCGTCTCTTTTCTATGTCTGCTTTCCCTCATTTTCTACGTCAGAAACCTATTTGGCATCGTCTTCGTCATTCTCTGCATGGCGATTTCCTATGCCATCGGGCACTTCAGCATTAAACGCGTCGAAGGCAAGGTCAGCGAGATCAAGTCATACGCCCAGTACGGCATGCTGTTTTTGGCCATGACGCTTTGTACGTGTGTTTTCTCACGCGGTGACTATCTCTTTACCGCCGTTGCCGAAACCAGTGAAGGCAATATGCCGAGCGACGTCGCGCAAATCGCAAATAATCTGTTCTTGCCCTACTGGTTCTGGGGCGGATTAATTGCCCTCATCTCGGTCGCCGTACTTTTTATCGGCATCTGGGCCTTCTTTAAAACGCCGCAAAACAAACAGATCGAGGATAACTCCTAAATTTCGTGCCTCTCAACCGAGGCACGACTTCATCAGACGTTCAAATGACCATCGTTTTTTTAGTTTTTCTTGTCGGCACGCTGGCTTTCATTCTTCAGACGGCACGCATTCTTCGCATTATTAATCAGGGCAAACCCAGCCAAAGAAAGAATGCCAAATCAGAACGCCTCCTCTGGGCGCTCAAAACGACGCTTGGCCAAACGCGCATTGCGGAAAGGTCGTGGGGTTGGGTCCATATCGTCCTGATGTGGGCATTTTTTGTCTTTTTGACCTCCGGCCTTGAAATGCTCATAGCTTGTCTCGTCAACGGCTACACCTTAGCCCAGACTTTTGGCCCAACGACGCATGCTGTGCTTTGCATCATTCAGACATGGTTTGCTTGGCTCGCCATCGCCGCGCTTGGTTATGCGACATATCGCCGTATTTTTTCCAAAAAGACGTTTACGAATTTCGATGCGATCTTCATTTTGAGCGACATTTTTCTGCTGATGGCTAGCCACATCACCAGTATGTCGGCCAATATTGCCCTTGGCCTAGTCGCCGCCGAAGGCGCCACGATGCTTCCCATCGAATCCCTGATCGCCACGCTGATCCCGTTTGATCCGACGTCAACCATCAATCTGCCGGCGACCATTAAGATGTTTGCCAATGCCACCCACCTGGTGCTCATGGCGATCTTTTTGGTCTGGATCCCCAACAGCAAACACCTTCACATTCTACTGGCTTGGCCAGATGCCTATTATGCGTTTTCTGACTGGCGGCAGAACGACCCGGCTATTCCCGTTTTGCCTGGTTCGAGCCGACGCAGCATGGATTCCGACGCCATGTTTGTTGCGGTGCACATGGCACACCCAGCCCCAACCAACGACTCAGGGCTGCATCCCAAGCTCATCCGCTTACAGCGTGATGAACTGACACCCAAGCTGCCCCCTCACTCAGCCTTGCATCAAAAGCTCAAAAAACACAATGAGGAACCCGAAAAGCAGTCTACAAAACTGGCAAGCCCCCAAAAGCTGCCTATTTTTAGCCCGCCACCTGTCGATTTTGACGCCTACGAAAAGGCCTGTTGTGCCGCGTTGGACGCGAACGACGAAGTTTTGCCCACGATCGGTCTGAGAAATTTCAGCGACACCACGCGCAAACAACGTCTCGAAGCGTTTTGCTGCACGTTGTGCAAGCGTTGCACAAACGTCTGCCCCATGGTCAAGACCAACCTGACCCAGGCCGGTCCCATGAGTGCCCTCGTTTCTCTGCGCAAACTTTGTGTCAAAAGCAACAAACAAGACCCAGAGCTGGTTCCGACGATCATGTCCGAACAAGATATGTGGAACTGCACAATGTGTGGCGCCTGTGATCGTGCATGCCCCATTTCGCACGAGCATACGCTTCGCACCCTCATGATGCGCCAAAATGCCGTCGCACAACAAACCAACGTTCCCCAAAAACTCGCCGTTTGTTACAACAACGTTGAAAGAAACGGCAATCCGTGGGGCTATCCTGCCCGCGAACGCAGTTTGTTCATCAAGAGCCCGTACCACAAGACTGCGCGCATCGTCATTTTTAGCGGTTGCATGGCCTCTTACGACAAAATCGCCTCCAAAACACTCAATGCCGTCATAGCCTGGCTAGAAAAGGCCGGTTTTGAAGTCATGACCATGCACGACGAGATCTGCTGCGGTGAGCCGCTCCGTGCCACCGGGAACGAACTCGGTTTCCAGACGGTCGCTCGCGCCAATATCGAAAAACTGAACGCCACCAAAGCTAAACTCGTCCTTACCACGTGCCCCCACTGCGCTTTTACGCTCTCCGACAGCTATCGCGCCTACGGCTTCAAGATTCCGACCATGCACATCGTCCAGTTCTGGACAAACCTGCTCAAAGCTGGACAGCTCACGTTCAAAAAAGAAGACCGCGGCCCGCTCGCCCTACACATGCCCTGTTACCTCGCCAAAAAATCCGATGAGACAAAAAATGTCGTTCGGTTGCTTACCGGCGTTGGTTATGACGTCAAACAGACGGAAGACGCCAAACAGGCGTCATGCTGCGGCGCCGGCGGTGGACAGTTCTTCTTTGCGAACGAACGCATCATTTCAAACACGCGCGCCAAGGAACTCACCCAACTCAATACCAAACGCATCGGAACGCTTTGTCCCTTCTGCACGCAAACGCTCTCCGATATGATGCAAATTTCAGGTGTGGGAACTTTAACTACATGTTTCAATGTGATAGAGTCGCTTGCTTCAGGTGTCGAATATAAGGCACCGTGATTTGTGCACGAATGAGAGAGATTTACGATGGAAGATTCCGAAAAAATGACCGAAAACGATCAAAAAACGACTGCCCCCGCAGAGGAAGCACCTAAAGAGAAGAAACAACACTCCAACCTGTTCGTACGTTGCATTTCCGTCGTCGTAATGCTGCCATGCCTACTGTTGCTGTTGTTTCTCGGCACACCTTGGATGTGGGCAACGTTCATTCTGATCGTTGCATTTATTGGTAATCTCGAATACATGCGCATCACGAATGGTGATGAGAAGACGTCAACGCGCGTCGTCAGTGCCGTTTTGGCGATCTTGCCGGCGACGGCAGCCTATCTGTGTTTGGGCGATCAGGCCCCCATGACGACAGCCCACGCGCCAATCATCCTTGCCAGCGCCATCGCGCTCATGCTTTGGGGCACCTTCCTCTTTACGTGTTTCAGACCACGTGAGATCCCCAAAGCGAGTTCCGTCATCAACGCCACGCTCGGCAGTTCGCTCTACATCGGGTTCACATTTCTTTGCATTGCGCTCCTCAAACGCGATTTTTCCGACGGCACCGCGTGGATCATGACATTGCTCTGCATGACCTGGTTCTCGGACACGGGTGCCTACTTCGTCGGACGCAAATTTGGTAAACACAAACTCGCCCCGATCCTCAGCCCCAAAAAGTCGGTTGAAGGTGCCATCGGCGGCTTCGTCTTTGCCCTGATCGCCGCAGTCGGCGCCAAATTCATTGCATTTCCCCAGATCGATGTCTGCTATATGCTACTGCTCGGCGTTGTGGCCAACTTCTTAGCCCAGACTGGCGACCTCTCGGAATCGCTCATCAAACGCGCTCACGGCGTCAAAGACTCAGGTAACATCATTCCGGGACACGGCGGCGTACTTGACCGCTTCGATGCCCTCATCTTCTCGGCGCCGTGGGTCTACGGCTTCGCCTACTTCATGAATTAATCCGCTTTTGCGCCCTTTTTCGCCGATAGGCGAATGTCGAATTGCCCATGGCCGTCGTTTATATTGTCATTCTGATTGGCGTTCTCGTGTTCGTGCACGAGTTCGGCCATTTTATCGCCGCGCGCATTTTTGACGTCAAAGTCGTCGATTTTTCGATCGGTTTTGGCACCAAGCTCTTTGGCTTCAAGCACGGAGATACCCAGTGGACTATCCGACTGCTTCCCCTCGGCGGCTACGTTCAGATGTACGGCGTGGAGTTCGATGAAGTCACCGATACAGAAGATCCGGATTTCTCCCGCGCTTACAACAACAAACCGATCTGGCAAAAGGCCATCATCAACCTGGCAGGTCCACTTTTCAACCTGCTCCTGCCAATTCCATTGCTGTTTGCTGCCTACAGTGCCACACTCGAAGACACGCTTCCTTCAACGGCAGGACTCGTTTTGGACGGGTCAGCCGCAGCAGGTATTCTGCAGCCAGGTGACAAGATCATCCAGATCAACGACGAACCCATCCGATACTGGTATCAGGTTCATGACATCGTTGCCGACAATCCCGAAGTGCCGCTCAGCTTCACGATCGAACGCGGCAAAGAGATCGTCAACCTCACGATCACGCCAGAACTCGTCGATCTGCGTGACTCCATGGACATCACGCATCAAACCGTCGGGCGCATCGGTGTCACGGTCGACCAGGCCTATCCGATCATCGGACTCACGGCCCCTAACACCATCGCGGCCCAGGCAGGACTCGCCAATTTCGATGAAATCACGGCTGTCAATCAAAAACCAGTACGCTCCTATCTCGACCTCGTTCGCGAAGTCAAAGACGCCCCTGAAGGCTCACTCGTATTAGACATTTTGCGCCCTCAAAATGCTGACTTAGAATACGGTAATGTCAGCGTTTTGACACCGATCCGCCTGGAAGTTCCCAGCAATGAACGCGATTTGTCCAAGCTCGGCATCGCTTCAGCCGCTAATTTCATCACCCAGGTCGATCCAAACTCACCGGCGTCCAAAGCCGGTCTGCAACCGGGCGACCAGATCCTTCAACACAATGGTCAACCCGTCAGCCTTTTCCGCTCGACGCTCGACAATATGGCGCAAAAATACGAAGACGAACACACGCTCCTCGTGCGCCGCAATGGTCAAGATTTCGAGACTAAAATTACCCTTGAACGCATGATGATCACCGGCGAGTTTCAGGAAGAAATGCCGATCATCTATGCCGGGATGTACAGCAAGATCCCAACGCTTATGCCCGACCGCATCGAAATGCCTCTCGAAGACCGCCTCGCCTTTGCTGGCGCCGAATCCGTTAGTACGACGGTCGAAGCCTCTGGCGTCCTCGTCATTTACATCGCGAAAATGTTCCAGGGAAAAGTCTCTACCAAATCACTCGGTGGCCCCATTTTGATCGGCCACATGGCTCAAAAAGCCGGTGAAGACGGCATCGACGCGTTTTTACGCATGATGGCCATCGTCTCCATCAACCTGGGCATCATCAACCTCGTCCCCATTCCGCTCTTCGACGGTGGAAAACTCCTCATTCTTCTTATAGAAGCCATCAAACACGGGCCCCTCTCCACACGTTCGCGACAGATCATCGCTTACATCGGACTCGCGATGGTCGCCCTCCTCCTCGTTCTTGCGTTCAAAAACGACCTTGAACGCCTTTGGAACCTGTTTTTCGGCTAAACTTTGATATACTTTTTCGGGGAATCACCCCGGACCGGCGGACAAAACCGCCAGCCTTCCCACGCTCGTCACTGAGTAAGGGATTTTGGTCTGAATCATGAAAACACCTACACCCAACGATCTTACGCTCGCCCTTGACACGGCTTCCCCCATTCAATCCCTCGCCCTGACACGCGGACACGACATTTTGTTCGAATCCACCTCGCGCTCCGTCAGCAAAGACGGCCCAGGTCTGCTCTCGCTCGTCGACACAGCTCTCAAATACTGTCATGTCACGATCAAAGACGTCGATCGACTCGTTGTTTCCCGTGGACCCGGCGCCTTTACAGGCCTGCGCGTCTCGATGGCCATGCTCAAGTCGTTTGCCATGACCCTCGACATTCCGCTCTACGCAGGTTCCACGCTCAACGCGTTAGCACGCGACGCACAGCCCTTCGCCGGCATCATCGCGGCCTGTATCGACGCGCGACGCGGTGAGCTCTACGTGGCCTTCTATCAACAAAAAGACGGACAACTCGTTGCCTTGAGCGACGAATTACTCCAAACGCCGTCTGCCTTTACAGAATACGTCGATGCGCACTTCGCTGGTCAGGATATCCTGTGCTTGGGACCCGCATTCCCCAACTACACCAAAAAGCTCGTCAGCACGAACGCACGACTGCACTTCACCGAAATGCCCGTCGCACCACGTGCCGCAGCACTCGCCTTCGATGCCCTCGAGAATCACCCGGATTCCATGCCTGACACACCCATCGAAGCACTTGAACCAAAATACATCCGTCTCGAAGACTTCGTGACACCCAAACCTTTCGATTTTTCACAACCTACTCAATACCGACACGAAAACGCCTAAGTCATTAGAAACGCACAAACGCGTTTTCTGTCTTTGATACATTCATACTTTCCACGATTATGGCTGATAAATTCAAAAAACTGATCGCTGTTCTGCTCATCCTCATTTTTGCCGTCCTGTTTGACCAGGCGACCAAGTTTTGGGCAGAAAACAACTTTGCCTCTGTTCGCTACCCCGACCACCAGATCGAAGTCACGGTCACACCCGACCAGGCTGATCTTACACTCGAAGAATTCGTCAAAAAGAACTATGACTCGTTGAACGACGAGGACGCACTCCGCGTCACTTCGAGCGCCACACGAAACGGCGAACGACTGCGTGCAACCGATAAACTCGCCGCCGACGACAAAGTGGCATTCAATCACCTCTCCAAAACCGTCGTCGATGGTTACTTCGATTATCAATACGCCCGAAACCCCGGCGCAGCATGGAGCTTCATGGCCGACAAAAGCGCGACGTTCCGTGCCTGGTTCTTTGGCATTACTGGCATCATTGCCATGATCGCACTCGGGATCTTCATTGGTGTTAGCAAATGGAAGACTCAAAAACCGCTCATCATTGCACTCGCCTGCGTCATGGGTGGCGCGCTCGGTAACATCATCGACCGATTCAGACTCACCTACGTCATTGACTTCATCTCATGGCACATCGGTGAACATTATTGGCCGACCTTTAACATCGCTGACGTCTTTGTCACATGCGGTATCGCATTTCTCATTATCGACGTGATCATTCACGGCAAAGACGAGAAAAAAAACAAAGACACGGTTGCGCAAGAAGAAACACCGACTGCTGACAACGAACTGCCTGCAAACGACAAAACCGATGAAACGGCGTCAAACATCAAAACCGATGAAATTGCGTCAAACGTCAAAACCGATGAAATTGCGTCAAACGACGAAAAATCCGCGACATAACGCATTTAATTATCATCATCTTTTTGAATCTTAAAAAGCGCTGCCCTCGCGAAGCCAAAGGCAAGCGGGCAGGCAATAAAAAAAGGGGGGAATGATCCCCCCTTTATTTGTTTTTTTGACCAGACTAGATGAAGTCGCGGCGTTCAAAGACCACGCACGCAATGCAAAGAAGCACGACGCAATATGCCAGGCCATGTAGCGATCCCCAACCGACGTGAGTCCAGGGAACGGTCAACGAATAACTGACCTGTGTCGACAAATCATAATGGGCGAGGTCTGGAAGAAGGAACTGCGCGCCATACATGACTGCGCGAGTCGCAGGATTATCGCTGCGACCGGCAAAATAAGTGAACTGATCGTAGAGACTGCCAAGAATGAACACACCGATGCTCATCAACGAGGCGAGTACTGCACTTGAAAACGTGGTGAACATCAACGCGGTGGCGGCAACGATCAGGGATTTGATGTAGACCATTATGAAGGCCTGCCAAAGAACGACGTCGATCGTCATGCCACGGAAGAGCAGAATGGCCAAAAAGACCAGAAACATGGCGAGCAACTCGACAAAGAGCGTGAGCGCTATACCGCAGTAACGGCCAAGAATGACCTCATATCGACGAATCGGTTTAGAAAGGATCGTGTAGATAATGCGGCGATCCATTTCTTTGTGAAGCATGCTGACGCCCGTGTAAATACCCAGAGCGACAGCCATAACCGTGATGAACGTTACGCCAACGTCACGAATAACGCGAACTTGTTCGTAAAGAGAAAGTTCACCGAGGACGAGTGAAAACAACAGGATGGCGATGGCAAAAAAGCCGATACCGTAAAGGATCTTGTTGCGAATAGCCTCACGAAACGTCTGGATCGTAAAAGCTCCGATGGTTTTAAACATGCGCTATGCCCCCTTCTCAACTTCGGCGTTAGCTTTTTCTGCATCTGGCGCTTTGGCCGCATCCGCAGCAGAGTCGGCATCTTCAGATTTCACGATGTGATCGCTTTTTTCAGCTGCCACGACCTGACTAGCCGCAGTATCACTCACGGTGCTTTTTGCAGTCGACTTGTTATCCTGCATGAAGAAAGCCTCAAGGTCATCGCGACGCTGCATGACATGCTCGACGCGCAAGCCTTCGTTCATGGCTAACATTAAAATATCGTTGACCGAGGCATCGCCCGACACCGTGATCAAATGTTGGTGCGTGCGCGACTCAAGTCGAACGCCGTCAATGGACTTCATCTTCTCGACCCACGCGGTCGTCGCTTCACCGACCACGACGATCTCAACGATCTGCTGATTCGAGAGCAACTCGTTGAGCGTGCCCACGACTTCCATCACACCGTTACGGATCACACCAACTCGGTCACAAAGTCGTTCGACATCAGGCAAAATGTGACTTGAGAAAAACACCGTCTTGCCCTGATTCTGGGCTTCGCGAATAATGTCAGACACGTCACGGCGACCGATAGGGTCAAGACCTGACTGCGGTTCGTCCAAGATGACCAGTTCAGGATCACCAATAAGTGCCTGAGCCAAACCAATGCGCTGCAACATACCTTTCGAGAACTGACCAAGCCGTTTGTTACGTGCGTGAGAAAGACCAACGCGGTCTAACCACATCTCAACGCGTTTTTTACGAAGATCACTGTCGATGCCATACAACTGGGCGTAAAAATCGAGGATTTCGTAGGCGGTAAGGCATTCGTAGTAATAACTGATCTCAGGCAGATAACCCAGTTTCTGGCTGCAGCGACGGTCACGACTGTCATAGCCCATCAGAGTCGCCGAGCCCTGGGTCGGCTTGATGAGTCCCGTCATCATCTTGATCGTCGTGGTCTTGCCGGCTCCGTTCGGGCCGATCAAACCAAAGATCTCGCCAGGTTCAACCACGAGCGACACGCCTTTCACCGCGTCAACACGTTTACGACGAAAACCGGCATAAAACGTCTTATGTAAGTCTTTAAGTTCAATAATTGGTGTAGTCATGATTATACGTGGAACGTAAGGAAGAAACTCGTGTAGCCATCCGGCTGGTCAGAAATGTCAAGCTGTGCGTTAAACTGCTTCAGAATCGGCAGAATCAACGCAATCGTCTCACACGCCGGGTAGGTCAGCATCAAACGTTTGGAGCTCACGAGCATTTCGAGGATATCGTCGTCGTGACATGGCACGATGTTGATCTTATCGAGCGTTTCAAGCATCTCTTTGCGTGTCAAACGACGACCATTGTGCGTAATCGAGGCGGAGCAACTGTTTTTGAACGGCTGCAACGTGATGCGAAGCTGACTGTCCATATCAGTCGTAATGAACGCGTCATCGATCAACAAATCGACGAGTAGACCAATGACCGTGATGAAAGCCGCAGTGAGCACATCATCCTGAACGAGGTTGTCGGTATCGTCGATATCAAAATAGCCATTTGTATCCAAGCTGATCGCGATATTCTTCTTGAGGTAACGACAACGGTTTTGGGCGTTTAACACGACCTGTTCCAAACCGGCTGGCGCATACGACACCTGATTCTTCATGGCTTTGTAGAGCGCCTCGACGTGTTCCCAGATCACGGGATCGGTCTTGGAACGCGGTTTGAAGGTCTCATACAGCACGTGGATGTGTTCGAGCTGTCGTTGGAAGAACGCCGTTGGAAGCGCGATCGGCACTTTGATGAACTCAAGATCGGCCATATCCGGACGTTTCCACGCCGGACAAACATTGTGCGCCACGTTCAGGAACCAGTAGAGCAACGCCTCCAAGTCCGCGCGCGACACGTCTTTGCGAATTCCCATGTGGTGCAGGTCGAACAACAACGCGATGATGGGCGGAAAATCGGTCAAAATGCCCAACGGCGTCATACGCTGATCGAGCTGTTTGAGCTCGGCTGCCAACAACGACGGCTCATCGCAAGCCGGCAACGCCAAAAGCAGGTTCAACGCCGAAACCATCTTGGTGAAGAAGCTCTGGGCTCGATCGCTCGCCGCCGTCATCGGCTCAGGCAACCCCGCGTTGCGAAGCGCCAACACGATGCGACGATACTGGTTTTCGAGCGACACATTTTCGGTATTCACAAAGTCGCTCTCTGGCAACTCGTCCAAGTGCTGTACCAGCGCACGACGAACGTCCGTAAAGCCACAGATCGTCACCATGTGCAAAAGCTTGCGAATGATCGAACAATAATACTCCGTCGACGTCGGCGTCGACGAATTGACCCAAACAAGCTGAAGCTCCGCAATCAGGTCGCCCAGCGTCGTATGAAGAAAATACGTGATGGATTCACGCGGCGCACCAGGCGACTGGTAAAGCGACAAAAGCGATTCGTAAAACAGCGATTCTGCATGCAGGATCGGCGCCTCAGGATCAATGTTGACGTGTTCGTACAACTTGTCACAAATCGTTTCAAAAAGTCCCGCGCAAAGATAGATGCCCTGGACCACGGCTTCGCTCGGATCGACCGACTTGTCTTCCGAAATATGTGACAACAACGTCAAAATGACTTCGCAAATACGAATGAGCGCATGGCACTTCAGCTGACGCGCATCGATCAAAATGTCTTCGATCGTATCGCAGTCGATCGATCTCGGATTTTCGACCTGCGCAAAAAGCTTTTCGGTGAACTCCTTCGCACGATGCACCACAGAATACGCCGTCGGCGTATGACTCGCCGATGGGCGCGCAAAAAGAACTCGCATCGCCGAATTCGAAAGCTGTTCGAGGTCTTCGGTCGATATATCCACAGACGGAAATGCCTGAATATCGTCCGAAAATCGAACGAACGCTTCCGCGCAAGAATAAGGATAGTTGTCCCAGTGCGACGAAAATCCTTTGAATTGTTCCGCAAGCCATTCGATCTCGTGCTTCTCGGCCAATTCTTGCAAAGACGTCACGTGTTCACGAAGCGCTTCCGGCTGAACGCCCTCAAAAAATAGGTGCGGCGTCGCCTCATTGATGAAAGCCTGCCAACGATTGGCCAGAGGCTGAGCGTCTGCACCAAGATCAAGCTGTTTCGTGATCATCTCACGAAGGTGCGCGATCTTTTTCTCCGTCAATACCGCAGAAAATCGCTCCTTCAAAAGTTCCACGACCTCAAGATACTGCTTAAAAATACTCTGAGGCGGCTTATGCGACGTATCCGTAACCCGACCCATCGCTTCATACACAGGGATCAACTTCTGACTAATGTCGAGGAATTTATATTCATTGGCGATCTGAGCGGCATTCGTCAAGCATTTGGCGGCATCGGCATAGCCGCTTGGATTCCCGTAATGAATGCACGACTCTATGTAGTGAAGCGATTCAACAAGACACGCCTCGATCGAACGAGCCACTTTGATAAACGTACGCGACGTCAAAGCGCTATCTTCCATCGGCAGCGGCGCTTCACAGCTCGGATCGCTCGGCGTCACTTCGTACGTCTGATACAATTTGCCCAAAATGTCCGCAAATCGACTCGTATCAAACGATTCGTATCGCGTCGCCAACGAACGCAACACATACATCATGCAATTCAAAATCTCGATGCCGTGATCCGCAAACTCATGCATCTTCAATCCGTCAAAACGACGAACGGCTTCCGCACCAATGTCCACATCCGCAAACGAGAACGGCATGTGCTGCGTGATATAACCCAAAAGCGGAAGATGATCCTCCATCCCACAGAAACACATCATATTGGCAAGTCGGTTAAACTGCTTGATCAGATCACACACGACGTCGCACTGCTTCTGGATCATCAAAAGCTCAAAATCGTCAAACAGACGCATCAAAATAAGCGAAATAAACTGAGCCTGCTGTGTCGTCTCCGTTTCGGAACTCGTCGACTCCGATTTCTGACTACGCGCCGAAAGCTGCTTGTGGACCTCTTCAGGATTCAACGTCTGAGTCGTCACACAGCCTTTCGTCTCCGGCCCAGGCTCGTCCTCGGGCTCTTCTTCAACGTCGATCTCAAGCGCTTCACCATCCAAGTCGCTCGTGTTCGAAGGCGCCGGCTCGGATGCCGCTTCACTTTCGGCCGCTTCTGGCGCTTCGTCAGAAGCGCTGCTCTCAGGCGCCTCGTCCTTCTTGGTCATATCGCTCAAAGAAGAAAGGTCAAAATCGAGAACGCTCTCGAGATCGTTCAACCACTCTTCACCAAACTCTATATTGTTATCGTTGTTATCGTTTGACATGCCATTCCTCGTTTAACACGCTAAAATTGCGAGTAATGCTTTACTATCGCATATTTTTGATTATTTTTGAACGATATAAACGCCTATTTTATTGAAATGTCCGGATACGAAAAAAATGAGACGCGCAAGACGGTTTGTGTTAAAAGCCCGCGGGCTTTTTTTCGGGGGATTTTGAGAAGCTCTGAACTTTTTTTGGATTTTTGAGGGGGAAGTCTCCCCCTACGCGGCTATTTTTCCCATGATGCCGCGTCGCATGCTACGCGGCATCATGGAAAAATACGCCGCTACCCCTTCACCTGGCGGGGCCAATCACTAGGTTCAGAAGCCCTCTCAACTACATTTTCAACATCTACAAGGAGATAATATGTCCAACAACAATTCGAATCTCGGCGTCACCGTTACCATCGGTGTCATTGCCGCCGCACTGGGCCTTGGCGTCGGTTACTTCATGGGCTGCCAGAACGGCGCTGACAGCAACGCAGCCGCCCCCCAGGCGATCGTCGCGAAAGCCGAAGCGCCTGCCGCCGATACGCTGCAACGCTCCGTCAAGGGTAACCCCAACGGCCTCGTCACGATCGTTGAGTTCAGCGATTACCAGTGCCCGTTCTGCGCCAAAGCAGAACCCACGATCGCACAGCTCATCCAAGACTACCCCAACGACGTCCGCGTCATCTTCACGCATAACCCGCTCTCGTTCCACAAAAACGCCAAACTCGCTGCGCAGGCTGCCTACGCGGCTGGTCTCCAGGGCAAATTCTGGGAAATGCATGACAAACTCTTCGCGAACCAGCGCACGCTCGAACGCAACAACCTGCTCGCATTCGCCACTGAACTCGGCCTCGACGCACAGAAATTCGAAAAAGACATGGACGCCCCTGAAACGGTCGCCATCATCGACAAAAACATCGCGGAAGCCCAGCGCCTCGGCTTCTCCGGCACGCCGGCGTTCCTCATCAACAGCCAGGCTGTCAGCGGCGCTCAGCCCATCGATAACTTCAAACGCGTGATCGACGCAGAACTCGCCAAAGCCCAGGCCGTCTCAGCCAAAACGGGGCTGACCGGCGAAGCCCTCTATCAGGAGATCGTTAAAGAGTACAAGCCTCAACCCAAGCCCCAGCGTCGTCCCGACGCTGCCAACCCAGCGCTTGAAGGCAAAATCCTCGTTGAACTCGGCGACTCCCCCGTCGAAGGCGACCCCAACGCACCCGTCACCATCGTCGAATTCACCGACTTCCAGTGCCCGTTCTGCGCACGCGCCAATGGCACGCTCAACGAACTCATCAAAAATAACCCGGGCAAGGTCAAAGTGGTCTTCAAAAATAACCCGCTTCCCTTCCACGATAAAGCCCAGCTCGCTCACCAGGCTGCTGAAGCAGCTCGCATCCAGGACAAATTCTGGCCCTACTACCAGATGCTTTTCGAAAATCAGAAAGCCCTGTCCCGCGAAAACCTCATTGAATATGCCAAAAACGTTGGCCTGGACGTCGACAAATTTACGACGGACATGGACAGCCAGGCTGTCAAGGATCGCGTCGCTGCCGACCTCGCCCAAAGCCAGAAAGTCGGCGTGCGTGGCACACCCCACTTCTTCATTAACGGTACGCGTCTTTCCGGTGCCCAGCCGATCGAACAGTT
>JAZUKH010000256.1:0-2958 GCA_045643185.1 Myxococcota bacterium
TGGTGTAGCACTTCTCGTTCGTTTAAAGTAAAATGGGTAAATGATCGCATCAAACCTCCGTATGAGTAGCTGTTCAAATCATCATACACCGGATTGATGCGGTCTTTCTTCATTTTATGCATTTGAAACGATAATCTGCCGCCTCCCCCTACGCGGCTATTGGATTTTTTGTAGAGACGTGTCACGCCACTTTTTTATTGAGACGGGGCACGCCACTTTTTTGTAGAGACGGGTCACGCCACGTCTCTACAAAAATACCAATACGCCGCTACCCCCTCTGCCTACGGCACGCACGACGGGCTTGATCGTTTTAATCCAGAATTTTTGGGCGCGGACGGTCGGAGACCTTACCCGACTTGACCTGCTCGACCACGGCGTCAAGCGTCGCTTTGTCGATGCGCTTGGCGGCGTTCAAATTCGTTGCAATGTTGATCATTTTTTGAACGCGTGACGAAGACAGGCGATTATCGGCGTATTGTTTGCCGAAAATCACGGGATTGGGAAGAATACACGCCAAAAAGAGCGACTCGCTGAGCGTAAGGTCACGCACATTTTTTTGAAAATAAAACTTGGCCGCATCACGAATGCCGTACGTATCCTTGGCCCACTGCGCCAAGTTGAGATAGAGCTCCAAAATACGAAGTTTGGACAGCGTTTTTTCCATCTGCCAGGTCAAAAACGCTTCCTGGAACTTTCGTGAGAGCGTTTTTTCATGGGTCAAAAACAGATTTTTGACGACCTGCTGCGAAATGGTCGACCCACCGCGCACGACTTTGTCGGCTTTAAGATTAGCGATGAGGCTCGCGCGAATGGCTTTGAGATCAATGCCCGTGTGCGTAAAAAACTTGGTGTCTTCCGACGCGACGAAGGCGTACGCCGTCTCGCGCGGCAGGTCGTAAAATGACGCCCACGAGGCTTCGCGAGGCCCAATGAGTTTGGGCACGGTCGCGGCGTTGACTTTGATCAAAAAGTTGTTCGTTTTGATCAGATCAAAGTTGCTTCTCGGGTCAAACGCAATGGTCTTCACATCATCCAGGGCGAGTGCCACGTTGAGCTGAAGTGCGTCATAATTGTCGGTGTCAAAACTGATGTCGGCATTGCCCGAAAACGGGCCTTCCAGTTGATACCCAGTCAGTGCCGGCGCGAAATTCTTGGGCAGAGCCGCCAAAAAGTCGGCAGATTCGCCATCAAAACGAAGCTGTGCAGCCACGTGCATCGGCGAAACGGGCAAGTCTGTTTTAGGCGTATCGGGGGAATCCGGTCGGTTGTCGATATAAACAAAGCTTGGCGAATGCGCAAAGCTGCCCGACAGATTGATCTTGCCCAGATGGGCTTTGGGCACATCGACAATGAGCGTGTGGTCGCTGACATCGTAGCTCACGGCCATTTCGACATCGCCATTGATCGCTTCGAGCGGTTCTTTGGCCAAAACCGGCACGTTGACCGACGCGTTCGACACGGCACCTTTGGCGTCGAGCATAAACAGCTTGTTCATGAGGTCAGCGCGGATCTCGACCAAGCCCGTCACAGGCAACGCGTTGATCGTCAGCTTTTGTGAAAACGACGCTTCTTTGAGCAACGGAGCAAAGTTCAAACCGTCGCTGTCGATCGTCACGCCGAGTTGCTTTTTGACGCGGTCGAAACCACCAAAAATGCGTGCCGTCGTATCATCGTTGGTTTTAACGGCGATGCCAAAGCCCAGTCGGTCGCTTTCACGCACGTGAAGCAGCTCAAACTCACGGTAATCGAAGGCGTAGTGCCCCGCAAAACGCGGAATTTTGTCGCTGATATCCATGTCGATGCGCCCATCCTCAACGTGGGCAAAGCGTTTTTCATCCGAGATACGGAATTCGACGTTCTTCATCGCAAACGCGTTGAGTCGCATCATCTTGAAGTCGACAGCGCCGATCTCAAAGTCATCGAGATGCACGGCGTCGCTTTCGAAAGCCATCCCCGTTGACGACGCTTCCACACAGAGCGGCTCAGTCATTTCGAGCGACAAGTTATCGAGGCGCGGTGTCATGCAGGCACCAATTTTTTCGCCCGACAACTGAATGGCCTGCCATGGCTGCGCCGGATTGACAAAAGTCAGTGACTGCCACGGGATCTCGAGCGTCACATCACCTTTTCTGTGCGTCACCTCAACGTGGCAATTCACGCAGCGCATTTCGGGCAAGGCATTTGGCATAAGCGAAGACGACGTGTCGACAGCACCAGCCAGTGTGTCGGTCGACGCAGCCAAATGATCGCGACGTGTGGTCAACCAGGTGCGGTGGCTATGCGGCGCATCACTAAAGTCAAGTTTGGCAAAAAATCCGTTCGCTTCGATCGCAGACGCGTTCAGGTCACCAATGAACATACCCAACAAGTCGGGATAGATCGTAATCGACTGGAACGACAACGCCTGTTCAGCCGTCATGCCGTCAGGCAAAAACGTCACGTCATCCAAAATGATGCCTGTGAGCCCCATGGCGTGAATGCCCGTGAACGAAAACGTACCCCCGACCTTTTCACCCAGCTGTTCGAGCTTCGGCGTAATACGGGCATGCAGATAGGTACTCGTTCTCAACGCGTAACTGGTTAACAACACGGCAAAAACAGCAAAACAAACGATCAATAAAGCCGCTTTTTTTCTCGAATGGCGCCTTTTGGGCGCGTCTGAGCGTGTTATTTCCAATGAGTCCTGTTTCATAGCATCCATGCCTAGTCGACGTCATCCTGACATCCTTGTGTTTCAAAACACGCGGGGCTTATACGTCCAAGTGCCAAATTCGGCAAGTTTGCAAAGTAAGGGTTACTGTTCGGCTAGGAAGCTACAATATTGTTATAGATTTTACGCTTATTCTTGAACATTTAAGTTTTGAGCAGACCTGGGCCTGCGGCGCGCAGGGGGTTCGCCAGAGCGCGAACCCCCTACACCCCCCGCGCCCTTTTTTTGTGTCGGCCGTGTGGAACTCG
>JAZUKH010000257.1:0-3411 GCA_045643185.1 Myxococcota bacterium
ATCGCCAATACGCCGCTACCCCTTCGCCTGGCAGGGCCAAAAGACGAATCAATGCATAAAAAAGTTGGTCTACACAAAATTGTTTAGGAAAAAATCACAGCATTGCCACATTAAATAGGGTGGGGTTGGGCGAGGCCATTGCGCATCGCCTGAATGACTGACCTGAATTGAGGTAATGCCGTGACACAATTGGCCAAAAAAAATACGTATCGCCTTATTCAGCGCCGCTTTGAGCGATTTTCGACTTCGGCGACCGTGCCAAAGATCACAAAGTGTGATATAAGAATTCTTAAGCACAGACAACGAAGCTCCAAACATCATCAAATGGGTGAAGTGTTTGGAAATCCCCACCCTAAGAGGCATAAAACTATGTATTGTAGCGTCATTCTGATGGATAGACCGCTTGATCCCTTTACATACGAGGCGATCGAAGGCGTTGATGTGGGCTCCGTCGTTCAGGTGCCGCTTAAAAGCCAGTCAGTGACAGGCATCGTCGTTGAGATGTTAGAGAACTTCGAAGCGAATTTTCGCGTGCGCAAAGTGCTCGAACTCGTCGAAGCCGAACCCATCATGACGAAATCGATGGCTAAAATGATCCAGTTTATGTCGCGCTACTACGCGTGTCCACTTGGCATGGCGCTAAAACTGGCGATGCCGGGAGGCATGATGCGGGCTGGTCAGTGCCACTATCGCGTCGGTGATGTGGCAGCCGAGACGGACGAGCAACGGCGCGTCATAGAAGCCCTGGGCGAGCTTGCCATGACGAGTACCGAGCTGCTCGCGGCGGCGCGCGTCACGTTGGACGTCATCGACACGATGTTGGCGAGTCACATGCTCAGTGGTGAGTGGAAACTGATCAAGGCGCGTCGTGCTGAATCGGTCGAAGTGGTCTATTACCCCGTCGAAGGCGCGTCGCCTTCCAAAAAACTTGGCGCCAAACAACAACTTGTTTTCGACCTCGTCACGCAGAACCCTGACGGCATCAAGCACGCCGACGTGTTGAAAGCCATTGATGGCGCGACGCCCGCACTTGGCCGACTTGAGGAACTTGGTCTGATCTCGACGTGCGAACAGACCAAGGACAAGTCGTCGTTCGATGATATTGAACCCATTGTTAAAGAAGTCAGCCTGACCGATGAGCAAAGTTTGGCGATCGACGCCGTGGTCTCGACGAATGGCTATGCCGGCTTTTTGTTGCAGGGCGTGACGGGCAGCGGCAAAACTGAGGTCTATATGGGCGTCATGGAGGCCGTGCGCAAACGCGGTCAGGGGTGCATCCTCATGTTGCCCGAGATCGCCCTGACCCCGCAGTTTTGTGCGGTTTTTCGCGGGCGCTTTGGCGATGACGTGGCAGTGCTGCACAGCGCGCTCAGTGAAATTGAGCGCTACGACACGTGGAATCGCATTCGCACCGGGCGGTTGAACATCGTTATTGGGCCGCGCTCGGCACTTTTTGCACCTGTCCAGAATTTGGGCCTCATTGTGGTTGACGAGGAACACGACGGCTCGTTCAAGCAAGACGAGACGCCACGCTACCAGGCGCGCGACATGGCACTCGTGTTGGGGCGCTACGCCAAATGCCCCGTCATCCTGGGTTCGGCTACGCCCTCGATGGAAAGCTATACCCTGGCTTGTGAAGGCAAACTCAATCGCCTGCTGCTGACCAAACGCCCGTTGGCGCGTCCTATGCCGTCCGTCGACGTTGTGGATATGCGCAACCGCGAGCGTCCCATCTTGCCTGACGATATGCCAAACGACCAAAAAGAGCTCATTTTGCTCAAAAATCGCCTCATTTCACCGACACTTGAGGTGGCGCTCAAAGAGACCTTTGAACGCGGTGAACAGGCCATGGTCTTTTTGAATCGACGCGGTTTTTCGACGTTCGTGCAGTGTAAATATTGCGGCCAGGCGCTTTACTGCCCACATTGCGACGTGGCACTCACCTATCACCGCTATGCCAATTTGTTGCGCTGTCACTATTGCAACTACGAACAGCCGCTCGTTCAAACGTGTCCGAAGTGCCGGCGCCCCGACATAGAACTGACGGGGTTTGGCACTGAACGCATTGTGGAAATGCTACGCGACTGTGTGCCCGGAGCGCGCGTTGACCGACTGGATCGCGATCGTGTCACGACGAAGGGCATTCGGACGATGCTAGACAACTTCAAAAAGGGCGACATCGACATTTTGGTCGGTACGCAGATGATCGCTAAGGGGCACGACATCCACAATGTGACGCTGGTTGGCATTATCAGTGCTGATATGAGTTTGAATTTGCCTGACTTTCGTGCGTCAGAACGCACATTTCAGCTGTTGACGCAGGTGAGCGGCCGCGCGGGGCGTGGCGAGCGGCCGGGGCGCGTCATTATTCAGGCAATGCGTCCCGATCACCCGGTCATTCGGCACGTGGTGACGCGCGATTATGATGCGTTTGCGCTCGAAGAGTTCAATATTCGTAAGGCACTCGGTTATCCGCCGTTCAAGTCAATGATCATGATGCGCTTTGACGGCGAAAATCCGCAGGAAGTCGAGCAATACGCGACGTTCGTCGCCTTGGAAGCGCGTCGCGTCATGCCGGCCGAGAGTGAATTGCTTGGTCCGGCGCCAGCGCCGATCGCCATGCTTGGCAATCGTGTGCGGTATCAGTTGTTTTTGAAGAACGCGAGCCGTGACCTGCTTCATCGCTGGTTGGCGTGGCTTGAAATCAAACTCGCGGATTTCAAGGAGCGAAACTCGCATATTCATTGGGTCATCGATGTCGATCCGCAAAATATGCTGTGAGAATAACGACTCGTTGTTGTGGACATGGTTAAAGAAACAACGTAGCAGCGGGTCTCCAGCCGCAGAATTAGGTGGATATTTTAGCTAGAGCCATGCGCTTTCGCGCATAGCCCCGGTTATGCAGAACATCGGCCTCCAGCCGAAAGTGTTTGCTTACATTAACTATGGCCAGAACAATCGTTAGGTCTACCCGCGCGGGGTAGAAAAAGCATGTTGTGATCGTTAGCGTCTGTACAGAAATTAGGCGTTGACGAGCGCTTCAACGAGTTGTGCCATGGCCTGGACGCCAAAGGCGATGGCATTTTCGTCAGGCGCGAAGTTTTCGGCATGGAGTGGCGGCATGGGGGCACTTGTTGCGTTGACGCCCAACATTGCGTAGAAACTCGGGATGCGTGTCGAAAAGTGCGAGAAATCCTCACTGGCCATGGTCATTTTGATTTCGGTGGCGCGATCGGACCAGGTTTTTCGTGCTAATGCGGTCAGGTGTGCATCGTTGATGACGGGCAGGGCGCCGTAATACGTTTCGACGCTGGTCTGGGTGCCAAACTCAAGGTCAGTGGCGGCGCATGCGCGTCGGATGATGTCAAACATGCCGTCGAGGTGGTCGCGTGTTGGGGCGCGGACGATGCC
>JAZUKH010000258.1:0-10863 GCA_045643185.1 Myxococcota bacterium
GCGGCGTTTTGGGGCGCGGCAAAACACCGCCTGTCGCCAGTTCCATGGCGTAATATTGGCTTCCTGCGGCGATCTCACCGCCGTTTCCGTCAGGAATGGCCTGGGTCGTCATGCCGTAGTCGAGCGTTCGGATGATCGAAGGGTGATGAAGCCGCGCCACTGCGCGCACTTCGTTGGTAAAAGCCTGTTGGAAAGTCTCGTCTTCAGAGCCGCTTGCCGTAATGACTTTGATGGCGACATGCGTGTCCTGGGCGTGGTGCAAGCCTTCCCAGACGACGCCCATTGAGCCGTGTCCAATAGGTTTGATTAATTCAAAAGGGCCTATAAAGTATCTTTGTTGATCCATAAATCGTTCCTGTATTTTTATACGCATTCATTCATGCGTAAATACACTATTATATAGTAGCACTCGTGAAAATGCTTCTAAAAACATCAAAAACTTGAAATTTTGTGAAATTCTTCCCTGGATCAAAAAAAAATATTGAGGAGGGGGAAGTCTCCCCCTGCGCGGCTATTTCGTTTTCTGTAGAGACGCGTAGACCACGCGTCTCTACAGAAAACGAAATACGCCGCTACCCCTTCGCCTGGCAGGGGCCTCGTGCCGTTATGAAACGGGGTTGGAGAAAATTGACGGTCGAATGGGTTGAATAAACGTGAAATAAAAGGGGTTTTGAAGTAGTTTAGAACGCTTTATTTTGTGTGGGAAAGTCAATTTCCCCCAGGGAAGGGCAGAATTGCCCGACGTCGATCAGTAGTGGAGCCAAAATGGGCAACAATATTCTCGTGATGAACACGACGAGTCATGAAACACGTGTGGCACTCGTCGAAAATGGCGCGATTTCCGAGTTCTTTGTGGAACGCAATTGTGAACGCGGAACCGCTGGAAATATCTATAAGGGACGCGTTTTGCGCGTTCTTCCCGGTATGCAGGCTGCGTTCGTTGATATCGGCCAGGAAAAGGCTGCGTTTCTTTACGTCTCTGACGTCTATAACAAGCACGAAGCCTATATGCAGGAAGTTGATGCGGATGCCGTGGACGATCCCGAGATCCCTCAGTCCCGTGGTCAGAATCGTCCCAACGGACCGATCGAAGAGCGCCTGCGTCAGGGGCAGGAGATCCTCGTTCAGGTCGCCAAGGAGGCTATCGGAACGAAGGGGGCACGCATTACCAGCCATATTTCGCTGCCTGGCCGCTTTTTGGTCCACATGCCGACGTTCGACCACATCGGCGTGAGCCGCCGTATCGATGGGGATGGCGAACGCGCGCGTTTGCGCGACCTTGTCAATGAGCGACGTCAGGCCGGCACCGGCATCATCGTCAGAACGGCCAGCGAAGGCGCCACGGAACAGCAGATCGACGAGGATTTTAATTATCTCACGCACTTGTGGCGCGATATTCTCAGCCGTTTCGAGGCTTCTAAAACGCCGGCACTGCTTTATGAGGAACTCGATCTGCCGCTGCGTTCTGTGCGTGATCTGCTCACGGACGGCATCGACGAGATCGTCGTGGATACCCAGGAATTGTACGACCGCGTCCTCGAATTCGTCCGAAAATACATGCCGGAACGCGCGACCGGCGTAAAGCTTTACAAAGGATTTGAGCCCATCTTTGATGCCTATGGCATTGAGATCGAAGTCCAGCGCGCGCTTGCTCGCCGCGTCTGGCTGAGAAGCGGCGGTTATCTCGTCATTGACACCGCCGAAGCGTTGACGGCCATCGACGTGAATACCGGCAAATACGTCGGTTCACACACGCTCGAAGATACGATCCTGCAGATCAACCTCGAAGCCGTCAAAGAGATCGCTTATCAGCTTCGTCTTCGCAACATCGGTGGCATCGTCATTATCGACTTCATCGATATGGAACGCGCGGCCAATCGCGAAAAAGTTTACAAAGCGCTTGAAGAAGCCCTGGCTCAGGATAAGGCTAAGACCAATATCCTCAAGATCTCTGAATTTGGACTCATCGAAATGACGCGCAAACGCGTGCGTGAAAGCCTCATTCAGTGCCTTTGTGAACCCTGCTTTTATTGCGAGGGCAAGGGCTATATCAAGAGCCGACAAAGCGTTGCCTACGAGATCCTGCGCGATCTTCAGCGCGAACTGGTGGGGTCGTCCCACAAACCCATCACGGTGCTGGCTCACCCGGATGTGGCGCATCTGCTTTTTGACGAGGAGCGCATGGCCATCGAGCAGCTCGAACAGCGCCTTGGACGAAAGATCGACGTTCAGGCCAATACGCTTTTTCACCACGAACAATACGAGATCATCTGTGACTAAGTGCGCGCAAATGTGGACCTGATGGTGTCCGCGTTGTTCGTACGCTTCAACTTCCGGATCAGAAATAAAACGCTATGAAATGCACTGAATGTGGCCACGAAAATAACGATTCTGTCGAACGCTGCACCCTCTGTGGCGCAGCCCTTAAAAAAGGCTCGTACATGGCGAGCGTGGTTTCCGGGTTAAAACGTCTTGAAGAGGAAAAACTGACGTTTTTGACGGGGGGCAATATTGCGTCGAAGTTTTCGAACGATGACATTGCGAAGTACTCGGCCATGGCGCCCATGGACGAGCAGGTCATCGATTCACTCGTCGGGACGGTCGACGAGACCGACGAGTTGAAGTCGATCGCAGCGATGCCGGCTGCTCACGAAACTTGTTCTGACATCGGTGATGGCACTTCTGCCTGGTGCCGCGGTGACGTTTCGGCTGTTTCGGGCGGCAATGCGACACTCTCGTTTGGTCTGCCTTTTCATGGCATTTCGCGCGAACCGACTTGTCACGAGCTTTCGATGCGCCCCGGTCATGATATTCCGAATGTCGAGGCTGTGGATGCCTTAAACGACATTCAGGAGATCAGTCCGGATATGATCGAAGACGCCGAGGTCGAAGAGGTGGATGTCGATCACGTCGAGGCATCGGCGTCGTCAAAACGCACAACGCTTTGGGCTGATGACGGTTTGAATGGAGACACGGTCTATGACGATATTCAGAACGTTGATGACGTGCTTCAACCCATTTCCGATAGCGTTTATCAATCGCTCGACAACAGTGTTTTGCCAAAAAATAGCGTCTATCAGTCCCTGGCTGTTGAAAAAGCTGAGACGACCGACGAATCGTCTTACCATGAGGAATATCGCGAAGTTTCGGTCGTGACGGCAGCGCCGGAACCTGTGTCGGCGATCGCCGACACGGTGGCACCGCCCTCAGCCGTGTTGAGACACGATTTTCAGGCTGCAGAACGCGTGGCTGTGCCCGAAAATGCGACGGCGCTCGAAAAATTGAAAGCACAGGGCGTCTTTAATATGTCGCGCGTGCATGCCGAAGTGTCGCGTAACATCGATGCCTTGATCCTCGACGAATTTTTGCCACGCGCCGAGTTCGAAACCTATCATGGTCAGTCCGTTGAGGAGCTCTACGCGATGGATCATCCCGATGACCCGAAAATCAAAGACTGGATATCTCCCACCGGGTTGCGTGCGTACTCGAATATTGATGCGGAATCTCTCATGCACGCGCCGTCCGACTCGGCTGGGCTTGACGCGGCGCGTTCTGACGCGGCCGCGAAACCTAAACAAGACTCGTCAGACTCTGCGGATGCATCAGCGGATGCAGCCGGTGAGGCTTCTGCACCGGTTGTGGCAGAAGCGAATGAACCTGCCGATCAGGCACTTGTTCATGTGAAGGACTCTGAAGCCGATCCTGACAAACTTGAACCCGGTTTAGACCGTGAGGCCTCCTCACCCAACTCGTCCGCACTCGCCGTTGAGCCTGTCGGCCCCCTTGCCGAAGCCAATTTGCCTTCACAAAGCACGGTCAGAAAGATCGATATGTTGGCGACCACGGCCGAAAACCAGGCTTTGCCGACGAAGGAGGTGAGCGTCGTTTCACCACTCGCTGAGACTGTCGTCGGGGCTGTGTTGGGCGAGGATGCGGGTGAAGGACGAGGAACGTCTGATAAGACTTGTGTGCGCGATGAGCTTCGACCGGAAGACCTGTTGCCGCCTGATCATCCTGACCTGGAAGAAACCCTGGTCCTTGAAGAAGGGTCTGAAGTGAGGAGCGCCATCGGTGACGAAGAGGATGATGAAGAAGGCGCGACCGTCATGGAAGAACGCCCCAGTCTTGAACAGCTCAACGCAGCCATGGCTGCGGCACGCGCTTCCAACTTTGCGCTCGCCGAAACCATCGTGCTGGCTGAAGAAACGCATCCGACGAAAACTGAGTCGACGAAAGCCGTGTCTGAAGAAAAAATGCGTGAGATCGACAACGAAGCTGTTGAAGACGAACGTACCATGATCTCACCGGCGCTCGACTACGAGTCACTCGTGGGGGCTGTGGCAGGACCAGCCCCTGATAACGAGCATTTGGCTAAAATTGCCGGACAGATCGCGCCCAAGACCACGTCCGAGTCGGTTTGTGTGGCGATGTCACTTATTTCGCAGGAAATTGCGTGTCCGTACAATGCCGCTGACGAAAAGCGTAACGACGATAAAATGCTGAATTCTCTTGAAGAAGATGGTTCGGATGAACATGGCAGTCAACGGGTTTCGTCTAAGTCTCCTGCGAAGAAGCGTCCGAACAAGACGCGTCAGTTGAAGTTGACTTCGTTCGATGCCGAAGGATCCGGTTATCATGAGGATACACTCGGATCTTTGCCTAAAATGGCGCCGCGAAAGTCACTCGTTGATTGCGATGCCGTGAAGCCGATCAAATTCAATAAGGTCAAGGCTTCGGACATGGATCAATCCAAGAATAAATGGGAGTCCGGTGAAAGATCGATCTCGCTTTCGAGCGTGATCTGGGCGGTGCTCATGGTTCTGATTGTGGTTGGCATTCTGTATTTGCTCTACATGATGGGCCTGTTTGCTGAACTTGATCCGCGTCTGGATCCGCGCCCGCGTGCCGTTGTGCCCAAGATCGTGTCGGCTCCTTCTTACAATGATTCGCCGCTGGCGATCCGCGCTGCCGTTGAAGAAGCGTCTAAACATGTACAGGCTGCGGCTGACTTTGATGCCTATTTTAAAGACGATTTGAAGGCAAAGATCGGGGCGATCGAACTGAATGACCCGGAAGCCAAACAGAAAACTTTGGCGCTGAATCTTTTGGGGCATGAGATGTATCCTGATGATATGTCTTTTGCTCTCGATTACGTTCAGACGTTGTTGGGCGACGAAAAATTGACGGAAGCGAGAGCTTTTATTGACGCGCTTCCCGAGGAACAGCGTGAAGCGGATGACGTGCGTGATTTGCGTTGGCAGACATTCACGGCAGATGCGCATTTCAACCCTGGCATTCAAACGATCCATACGACTGATTTTGACGCGCTTAGTCCGCTCGGCGGCGGTTCTACCGTCACGTTCAAGTTTATTCAGAATGGAGAAAAGGTGGCGGCGTTCAAACCGCTTCAGATCAACAAGCAATCAAACTATCGTGCAGAGATCGCCGCTTGGCGTCTTTGTGAGATGGTCGCCTGTGATTTTAACATTCCGTACAACAAAGAGATCCGAATCGATTACGACACGTTCAACACGCTCTACTCGCGTTCGAAATCGTCCAATACGGCGGCTTATCGCGCCAAGTTCAGTGAATTAACCTGGACAAAAGATCCGGACGATAACAAGCGTTATCTCTATGGTACCTACAAAGACTGGGTGCCCGATTTCACGCGTTTTCCGATCGAACTTACCTCCGTATGGCGCTCCTGGTTCTCTGCTGAAAAGCCCGTCACCCAATGGAGTGAACTCTCGACGGCGCTTTCTCCGTATACAAAAAATGCCCATACCAAAAAGCTATATACCGAATTGTTAGCTCAGGCGAAGGATCTGACGACCGAAAAATTGGCGGCGCAGATCTCGGAAGTCCTTGTGTTCGATTATCTTCTTGGAAACTGGGACCGTTTCTCGGGGGTCCCTGAATGGTGGGGCGTCAACTGTCAGTTTAAGGATGGTGCCATCGTGTCGATCGACAACGGGGCTGGTTTTCAGTGGGGGGCGAACGAAAAAGTGACGGAACGCTACCTTATGGTCGAACGATTCAGTCGCCATTTTGTCGAGAATCTGCGTCATCTTGAACAACAAAACACGTGCGATATGCTTTTCCCGAACCCGACACAACAGGATGTGAAGAGCTGCAATCAGTTCTTTAAGCAGTTAAATTCATACCTGACGCGTGTGGATGCGTTGATCATTAAATATGGCGAAGACGCCGTTTTAGCTTTCCCCTAAGAGTTTTTGAGTATGATAAGGTCATTTCGATGCCTCATGGCGCTACTTTGTGTGGCGCCCATCATGTCGTCATGCGGCGAATATCCCGTTTATGAGGGTTCGTTTGTCGAACAGGGGAGTTCGGCACGCCTTCAGGACGCTGAGCATGCTCGCTTTCATCGTTTTTACATAAAACAGTTTGGGAGTGATATCGGCGGTGTCATCAGTATGTTTGATCTCGATGACTATACGGAATTTCAAAGTCAACCCGAGCATATCACGTCGAATCCTGGCAGCTATTATCACTGCTTTCGCATAGATTCCGGCTATGTTGCGTCGAATAACGAACTTTATTTGACCTATACGGACGAGTTGATGCGTCGGTGGCAGTTCTCGTTGTCTAAAAAGGATTCAGAAGTCCAGATGAATTTGTCCAAAAAGATGTTCATCGCAGGCAATCTCGAACGCATCGATGCGCAAAATAGAGTGGTTGTCGCAAATCAATCCAATTATAGCTCCGTGCTGCTGCCAGAAGATGCCGCTTGGTGGATCCGACAGCGAGATGGTGAAAATGTGGGGAATCAAATCGAATTTGTCGGCAAAGATAAAGTGTATGCGCGTGATCTGGAGTGTTACAGCTACTATCGGGATCACTCGTTCCACGCAAAATTGCCGTCGGACATCATGACGCTCATTAACGGAAATAATCCGAATATTCCGTCGGAATCATTAAGACTGGGCGTCATTTTGACGATGCGGACGTATCGTTCTGTGGCTACGAGCAATTACGCAACTGCCGCTCTGGACAAAATCGATATCGAAGGGAACCAGCGTTTGATCCGTTTACGTAATGTTGTGGATATGCATGCGTCGAATGCGTCGGATGCGTCACTGGGTGTGGTCATCGTCTATCAAGATGTTGATGGGGATGACACGTGGTCGCCTTCTATCGACCCGGTTTTGGCATCTTCCGACCAGTACGTGCTCGTCTTTGCTAAGTCCTCAAGTCACGAGGCTGTTCAGGTGCTTAACGAAGTGGCTCGTGCCAGTGAATTGCTAGGTGTGAGCGCGCTTGCGACGAAGGATGACGTTGGGGAATGGCGACTTTACAATGTAACCTCTGAACAGGAAGCGGATGGCGTGTCCAAAGCGAGTTACTACGTTCAGGGGCTTTCGACTTCGTTGCTGTGGTCCTCATTTGATCTGACGTCCAAGCTTGGTTCCGATGGACGGGGGTGCATGGTTGAACCTCACGATGATTACCGTCCCTGTGAATCCATTTTGCCCATAAGGAATTAGTCGCATGCGTGAACTTTTAGGCAAAATGAGCAGAAAAATGCGACACGCTCTCTTGGTGCTCACAACCCTTGGTATGGCGGTTCTGCCTATGACGACGGCTTGGGCTCAGGACGAAGAGGTTGACGACGAAGAACCGGTATTGACGATCGAAACTTTGCCAAAACTCGATGAAGCGGATCGTCTGAGGATCGGTTTCTTCCCAAGGGCCATTCCGATCTATTTGTCGCCAACGAGCCCAGTTTCGCGAGATATCGATGTCGTTGCCATTCGTCGTGAGATCCTCGAACATCTCAAACAGATCCAGCCGTTCAAACTGGTCACCGACCAGGTCTTGCACACGACGTTCAACCAGTCGTCGCTCGAAGACAAAGACGCTTTTGCCCAGGCTGAGATCGACATGTCGAATGTTGAAACACTGGCTGCAAAATTAGATTTCGATACGGCATTGGTAACGCTCGAACGTGTGCGTTTCAACTATCACAACACGCTTGCCGGCTATTTCGAGCCCAAAATGGTTTCTCGTGCAGAACAGGTCTATGCCTACACGCAGCTTTCCAGATTGCGCGATATTGAATTGCCGAACGGGGAGGATCTGCTCAAGGTACGTCGTGCGTTCATGGAAATGATCCGTTTGACGCCACACATCGTGTTGCTGCAAGGTCGACAGCCTCAGGACCGCGTTCAGGCTTATAACGATGCGCGTGAGTTTTTCATGAAAAATGAAAACGCGGTTTATCGCCGAACACCTACGGAGGATGCCGCCAAGCTCGCTCAAAAACTGGATCTAGCCGTCATTGTGTTTTTGCGCATCGTTCAAAATGATGATGGTACATTTAACGCCGAGATCGATTTTTATGAGCGAGCGACCGACAAAATGTCCTACCTGGTCGTGCCGCTCAACGAAGGTGCTAGGTCCACAGCTTCGGCGATAC
The DNA here is from genome assembly GCA_045643185.1 of Myxococcota bacterium. Lineage (GTDB taxonomy): Bacteria > Myxococcota_A > Bradymonadia > UBA4248 > UBA4248 > RGIG464. The sequence continues at coordinate 8,438 of JAZUKH010000258.1, forward strand.
AGACGAATGTCGTGTCAGAAACGACGGCTGTCAATGATTCTGTGGCTGAACCAAAGGTGGACTCGTCCGGATCAAGCGGTTCTGTGTCTGAATCGTCTGGTCAAATCTCCAAAATGAGTGAGCAGGAGATCAAAACAACGTCATCTGTGGTGTCACCTCAGTCGCTGTCCCTTCCTGGAATGGATCAGGAACTTTTGAAGGTGAGCAAGCAGACGGTCGAACAGTTTTCTAAAGCCATTAATGATGGTTTGGACTCACTTTATGTTGGCCTGCAATGGCCAGATGTGGCACCGGTTTCCAAGGTCAAAACTCAGTCGAATCGATTTTACCTCGATATGAGTGCCATCTACTTCAGTTATATGAAGCACACGCTCGATCGAAATCTGCACACGTTGGGCGCAAACGTTCAGGTGTCGTATATGTTCAACGAGCATTTTTTTGCGCGTGGCGGTATCACGGTTTCTGGCGTCTTTCGGGATAAACAGAAAGATCTCTACGATACTTTCAACATCATTCGTCTCAACTTTTATGGCGGCGTTTCCGGGAACTATGGCTGGGTGCGTCCCTACCTCGCCATTGGCGTCGAATATTCGTATTCATCGCCTTATGCAGTCACAGAATCCGTTACGTGTAAGACGTTTGGACATGACGATATAGAATGTAATGATTATAAATCGAATCCTAATCCACATTTGTTTGGCTTTGACCTCACGGTCGGAGCCAATTTTGGAAAGGAACCTGTTTACCTGGTCGTTGAGGGTTTTGCAGGTGTCTATGTTTTGACGATGTCAACGGCATGGACGCAAGTTCCACTCGGAGCAAGTCTCGGTATTCAGTATCGCTTTTAGTTGAAAATGCCATGGATAAATGGCAAAAGGTCAACGTTGTGCTTTTTGGGAGGTGAAAATGTTTAAAAAGCTTTCACTGACAAGTTTGATTTTGGGGTTTGTGACCGTTTTGTGTGCGGGGTGCGCGTCCGACACGCATTATGATTCGATGACGTCGATGCTCGTCGTGGATGTGCCTGTGTCGCCTTATTCAGAACCGACCGTCAAGATCTATCAGCGCATTACGTTTGACCGTGATCTTTCGCAGATCTCTTCCATGCACCTTCAAGATGCCTGGCTTTCATCAGACTCGCTGTTTGGTGAAGACGCGATGGCGGTCATTCAGTCCGCAAGCATTTATTTGTACCAGGATGAACAGCTCAAAACTGAGCCTTTGTTCTGGTTGACGACGCTCGATCAGTTGCGTCGTAAAAATGAAGCCAAGATGCTTGAAATGGAGGCCGGTGATCTCAAAGACTATGTCGTAGACGGTACCAATGCGATCATTATTGGCATTGAACTTGAGTTGGATGCTTATCAGGCGATGAATTACCGACTCAATGATTACGAGTGCGTCAATACTGACGTTTGCCAGTACGAACTCATGTTATCCATGACGTTTGAAATGAGTGACTAGGACGCGCGGCAAGGCTTGACATAAATCCTGTTACGCAATAAAAAACCACGTCCTTTCTTTGGATGTTTTTTCACCTTAAAGACGTGGTTTTGACATGCGCAAATTATCGACGTGGTTAAGTATTTTGGGATTGAGCTTCTTTGTTTTTGGTGCCAATGCCATGGCGCAGGATGAAGAGCCCGCAGAAGAAGCGGCTGACGAAGTTGCAAATGATGCGGAAGGCGGCGCGGAGGATGCCGTCGCGGCTGACGATCAGGCCGAAGCAGAACCCGAAGCCGTTGCCGGCGACAGCAAGAATGACAAAGCTGCTCAGGGGGCCGGTAATCCACTTGCTGAAATGGACGCCGTTCAGTCATATCGTTATTTCATAGAGCTGCTTCGTGCCTGCGGTAATGATCCTGATTATCAGGCAAAAAGCGACAAAAAAGAATGTGACATGAACGCGTTGTGGGATGCCATTGATGTACAAAGCAAAATGCTTTTCGTCAATGCGTATGCTTCGCTCGTTCGAGTTGATCGTATTATCGAAACGTATTTTGATCCGATCGAATTTACGCATATGCGTAGTCGTACGGGCACCGATATCATCAAGGCCGACAAAGTCACAGATGCTCGTGAACTGTTCAAACATATCTTCAAATCCGATAAGCTCGTTTTTAATGAACAGACGCTTTCTGGGGTCGAGTATGAAAGTGACGAGAAAGATAAGAAGAATCCGTTCATCGTTACAATCCATACGCACTACCCTGGGCAGAATTTCGTCATGGTTCGTGAGAGCGACAACATTTGGCGTAATGCCGGTCTTCGCAATATTTTCCAGGCGGCTGTTGATCCCATTTTCGAAAGTGAAAAAGCCATGCAGGAATATGCAAAAGACAATCTGACGGCCGAGATCGATCGCCGTAAAAAGGTTCTTGATTATTTCCTGCTTCAGCAGGCTATTCGCGCGAAACAAAAGTAAT
>JAZUKH010000259.1:0-4138 GCA_045643185.1 Myxococcota bacterium
CCTTTCTCGATCGCATGGTCTTTAACCTTCGACCGACGTATTTGCAGGATCTCGACGTTTATACCAAGCATTTGCGCCTTAAATCGGCGGAATTGCGCCAGGAACAGCCAAACCAGGACATGTTGGACGTCTATGATGAAGCGCTGATCAACTATGGATCGCGACTCATTGAGGCGCGCTATCGATTTTTTGAGGCTTTGACACCCTATTTGGCGCACAGTTTTTCGGCGATCTTTGACGAGGCGTTCACGTGTTATCCGCAATATACAAGTGCCTCGGGCGGTTCACATCGTTTTGCGCCAGACCAGCGTCCGGAACTTGAAGAGATGCTCGACATGTATCGTCGCAAAGTTTCGTCGTCGCGCCAGGTCGAACTCGCGCGCCAACAAACGTGTTCTGGGCCGCATCGCGATGACTGGACGCTCATCATGAATGGCCAGGAAGCCCGTTACTTTGCCAGTCAAGGTCAACAGCGTTCTATGATACTCGCCATCAAAATGGCTGAGATCGCATGTATTCGTCAGGAAACGGGCGTTGAACCCATCTTTTTGCTCGACGATATCTCGAGTGAACTGGATCCGACGCGCAACGAACGCCTTGCGCAACATCTATATAGTTTGACGACACAGACGTTTTTGACGACCACGTCCAAAACGCATTTTCAACTGCCGTCGATCGGGCGGTTATTCTCTGTCCGTAATGGCGTCTTCGTAATGGATTAGGCGATGACAACACCGCAGGATATTTCAAAATTACTGGATTTGTTGGGCCTCGCCGAGGAACGTCAGCTTTTTGAAGCGCAGTGCGATGCGTTGAATTCGGCGCCGCCACGTGTCGAAATTCTGGTCATGGGTGAATTTAACCATGGCAAGTCGTCGCTGATCAACATGTTGGCAGGCCGCAAAGTGTTGAAAGTCGGGTTGACGCCGACGACCCAGGTTGAAACGACGATCGGTTTTGGTGCCGCAGCCGACCGCGTGCTGGTTCACGAAAAAGGCAATGTCGTGCACGAAGTGCCGTTGGAAGCTTTGCAGCAGGACACGATGCCGAATTGCTCGCACATCGAGATCGAGCTGAGTGAAGGCCGTTTGCCGCGTGAAGCACTGATCATAGACACGCCGGGTCTCAACGAGGCTCATGCGTTGCGCGAGACGTTCGTCGAGACGCTCATTGAGCGCGCTTCACTCATTTTGTTTTTGCTCGACGCTTCGCAGCCCGCGACGCGCAATGAGCTTGATCAGGTCGACAAGTTTTTGCGCGACCTGCCTGCCGAAAAACGCGCCATCGTCGTTAACAAGTGTGATCGCCTCGACGAAGATGAACTGACTGAAGTGCAGGCATACGTTGAAAAAACGCTTCAACCCACGTTTGACGCGGAACACATCTTCTTTGTTTCGGCCAAAAAAGACGGTTATGTTGGCAATGCCGCGTTGTTAAACCGCATGAACGAGGTCGTCGAAGCTCGCAAAAATCAGGTCAAAACAGAAGCCACCACGCGTCTTATCGAAACCTGGGCTGAGCGCGCTCGTGCTTACGCCTGGCTCGCCCGCGCGTTTGATCAGGATAAGGCACTTTTGGCGCACTTTAAGCCCGCGTTGACGGGCACCCAGGCGGCTTCGCGCATGGAGGCGCGCCTCGTCGTCGTGCGTGACGCGCTGGATAAGCTTAAAAGCTCGTTTGACGAGCATTGGAAGCAGTTCGAAGCTCAGTTTCAGCGCGCCATTTTGCGTGAGATCGACAAAGCGCTTATCGATGACGTTGAGGACTATATGGAAGGCTTCGTCATTCACGAATACCACGACGAAACCAAAGCTCTGCTCAATCACTTCGCCAATTCTGCGGCCAAAGCTTTTTTGGACGCCTTGGCTGGCTTGTCAGAAACGGATCAGAAACAACTCGTTTCAAAACTCGCTTCGACATTTCGAGCGCCCGCCGTCGAATACCTGCTCGCCACGGAACTTGCCGAAAAAGTTTATGGTGAATCGGATATTTTTGACGAGCTTTCGCTCGAACGTCTCGTCAAATTGCCGGGTGTCTATAAATATCGCGTTGATGTCGTGCGAAAACGCGCCAAAACGCAGATCCACAATTTGTATGACGTGGCTCTAGGCGCCTTTTTGCACGACTGTGATGGCTTTTTGACCATGCTCAAACGCGTGTGTATGCTCGAAAAAGCGGATGTGGAGCGCGTTTGGGTGTGTTTGGTCAATCATGCGACGTCAGCCAACGCGTTGGACGGCGAAGCCATCGTGACTCAACTTGAAAGCCTGGAGGGGTAAGATGAAAAAATGTGTCGTGGCATTATTGGCCACGTTGTTTGTGCTGACGGCGTGTGACAGCGACAATACGATCTGTCAGGAAGACAGCCAGTGTTTGTCGTTTTGCCGGGCGTACACGGCTTCTGACTTGTTGTACGCGTGTACCTCGGATGGCACGTGTCAGTGCGTTGCTGACGAAGAACTTGAGTGCGATGTCGACGAAAAGGTCGATGAAGGCGAACGGTCTCACTGCGAAGATCTTTGTGATTCATTAAAACCGGGCACAACAGGCGTTTGCAACAAAAAATCCCGTTGTGAGTGCACTGAACCAACCGTGGAATAGGCACATCGGCGGAATATGTATAGAGAGCGCATGAACGCAAAGCGTTCAAAGCGCGAGCAAAACAGTTGCTAAGCCAATTATCGTCTGACATCAATTATGACTTGGAAAGCTGCGACACTAAAAAATGTGACGGGGGCGGAAATGCGTTTTGTGATCAGGCAAAAAGTAAAGGGGGATGTGTATCAGCACCTCCCCCTTGTTGAGATGTAACCTAAAAAAGAACAAAAAAGCGGATATTCAAAGAAGTTCGTCCTTTTTAACCCCATTTGAATTCTGCTTAATGAAGTTATTTGCGATGATTACTTAATGAGCAGTTATAGCAAACTACAACGTATCACTTACGAAGCGCATTTATTGCTTCGGCATTTCCGATCCACCGCAGTCTTTATCGCTATAGCACTTACCGTCAGGTGCATTTGCGCACTTATTACTGTGGTCTACAGAAAAACAAAAAATGTAGTTTCGAGTGTATCGTTGTGATATAAATTGGTCGTTATTGATCGTAAAAAAAAATTGTTTGGGATGCATGGCAAACTCCGCTGTGTGTTTTTCACTTATTCGTAAAGGCGTTGAGATATGAAAACTTGTCGTACTGCATGCATTATTGATTTGTTTGTTATCGCTATGATTCTGACATGTGTGTCTTGCAATGATGGTGTGAGATATGAGCGGCGAGTTCAGACCATTCAGACGTCTTCGATTGAAATTGGAGATGCCCAGTGCAAGAATGGCGGAATCAAAATCGAAGTTTTGGACGAAAACGGCATCGTGGTCGAGGATCAGACCAAGTTCATTTGCAATGGCAACAATGGAGAGACAGGCAAAACAGCCTCGATTCAACTTGTTGAACTCGCTTCTGACGATACACATTGTTCCAATGGCGGTGCCAAAGTTGAAGTATATTTTGGTGGAGAGCTTCAGTCTGATCAGACGAAATACATCTGCCATGGTGCCAAAGGCGAAACAGGTCAAAACGCGAGCATCAAGACGAGTGTTGTGGATTCCGGCAGCATTTGTGTGGCAGGTGGCGTTCAGTTCGACATTTATATTGACGACGTGATTCAGAGCGACATGTCTAAGACGATCTGCAACGGTGCGAGTGCGGCAATTCAAACGAGCGTGGTCAATGCGGGTTCGGATGGTTGCGTCGCCGGAGGCATCAAGGTTGAGACGAAAATTAATGGTTCAGTGGATGCCAGTCAGACCAAGGTCATCTGCAACGGTGCAAATGGCTTAAATGCCTCCATTGCGACGTCCGACTACACAGGGGATGCATGTGTCACGGGTGGTGTTCAGCTTGATGTCTATGTTGGGGATGAAAAGCAGAGCGACTTGACAAAAATCCTTTGTAACGGTGAGCATGGAACGAGCAGCACCATGGCGACGGCCGTCGAAGCGGCTGGCGCCAACTGTGAAAACGGCGGCCTTAGCCTGACCGTGACGACTGCTGGCGTCACGTGCGATCCCGTTTATGTCTGGAACGGCGTGAATGGATCGGGCAGCACCATGGCGACGGGAGTTGGAGGAGCTGGCGCCA
>JAZUKH010000260.1:0-2791 GCA_045643185.1 Myxococcota bacterium
CCTCACGCACGTTTGAGTGCGTGAGGCGCTTGTTTTTTATTGTTCTCACGAGGTCATCGCCTTGACCGCCATGTTTCGCGCCCTTTGCAGCCATGGCAAGAATGCGTCAAACGCGTTCCACTCGGTCGGTAACTCGCCTCTTTTGGGCTGAACAGCATGGATCAGAATTTACTGCTTTTACTTACTTGTACACGCGGATTTGAAAACTTCGCGAAAGACGAAGCCGAAAAACTCGGTTGCACGGATCTCGAGGTGATCGGCGGCGGTGTGCGCGCCAAGGCGCCGTTCGATACCGTCATGAAGCTTTGCCTCTGGGCGAGGACCATTAACAAAGTTATGGTCGAGATCGCCCATACTTACGTTACCAAAGAGGCTGATCTATACGACATGGGCAAAAACGTGACGCTCGATCCCTGGTTCTCCGCGATGTCCACGTTCTGTATTCATGCACACATTAATGACGAGCGTTTTAAAAACCCGGTGATCTTGTCCCTCAAGGTCAAGGATGGCATCGCGGATAAGATGCGCGAAGCCTGGGGCTGCCGCGCCAGTGTCGACACGCAACACCCGGATATTGAGCTCAATCTCCAGGTGATCCGCAAAACGGCACGTCTGTATGTCGAGATGCAGGGCGAACCGCTTAATATGCGCGGCTATCGTCGTCGTCAAAACATGGCACCGATCCGTGAGACCCTTGCTGCCGCGATGATCATGGCCAGTGGGTGGGAGCCGTCAACGCCGTTTTTTGACCCGATGTGTGGTTCGGGCACGTTCTCGATCGAGGCTGCACTCATGGCGACAAATACGGCGCCTGGGATTCAGCGACATTTTGGTTTTGAAAAGCTGCCGTTTTTTGTCGGCGAATATAAAGCTCGTTGGGCTGAAATGCGTGATCAAGCGCGCGATCTGGCCAAAACCGGTCGAAAAGCGTTTGCTGGACAGATCTTTGCCTCTGATATTGATGACGATGCCCTTGATATTGCCGCCAATAATGCTAAAACGGCCGGCCTTGACCAGTTCATCACGTTTTCGAACCAAGACGTGCTAAAACTGGAACCGAGTTCGGGCTGCTACTTGATGAACCCGCCGTACGGCGATCGACTCGAAGTCAGTGGCTATGAACTGCCAGAGTTTTATTTCCAACTTGGTCGAAAGCTTCGAACGTTCGCAGGCGCTCGTCTGACGATCATCAGCACGCCCGAGTTGCTCAAGAAAAATATGCACATGAAGCCAGAAACGCGCATTGCGACGTTTAACGGGCCGATCGAGTGCGAGGTGGCCACTTACACGCTCGGTGGTGCGACACCAAGAACTGCTGCGGTCGACGCCAAGTCGGCTAACGCGAATTCCAGAAAGTAACGACGTTTTTTATGCGCGCGAGCGGTTTTCACTGGTGCGCAGGATCCGACTTTGTGACGAGATACGCCCAAAAGGTCGAATGCAGTCAATAATTATGGATTTTACACTATGACTCGAAGAAACAACGATGATTTTATGACGGGTGGCACGTTGAAAGACCTGCATGGCCTGCCCAAAAAAGTCAATCTCGGCGAACAAAAACGCCGTTTGAGCGCCCAGGTGGATGCGGGTAAAGCGCACATCGAAGGCGACGAAAAACTTGGTAAACTCTGTGTGACGGCGCTCCGCTCCAGTGGCGAATTTCAGCGCGCGACCCAGGGTTTTCACACGTATCCGGCGCGTTTGCACCCCGATGCCGCTCGTCTGTTGCTCGAAGCTCTGCCGGGCAAATCACTCGGCGATCCGTTCTGTGGCGGTGGCACGCTGCTCGTTGAAGCGCTCATTCAGGGCCGCGAAGTTTATGGTTCCGATCTCAACCCGGTTGCGACCCTCGTTGCCACGTCCCGCACTGCGCTGTTGTCATCGAACCAGCTCAGTGAACTCGAAAAGCTGCTCAAAGAGATTCACGAAGAAGCGCGCATGACGCTCGACGAAAAGCGACACGTCTTTTTGCCGCAGTCGATCCTCAAATACAAAGATTGGTATACTAAAGTCTGTTTTGAAGAACTGGCTGCGCTTTTTGATGCGATCCGTAACCTCAGTCACGATCTTAAACCCTTGTGCCAGGCGGTTTTCTCAAGTTTGGTCGTGAAATACAGCAAACGCGCGTCCGATACGTCGAACCGCGTCGTAACGATCGCTCGTAAGCCCGGTTCCGTGCTCAAAGCCTTTGCAGACAAAGCGCGTGAGTATTGCGAAAATCTTCGTGAACTTCAGACGCTCGTGCCGCCTGAGACCAAACAGGCCAGTATTTGCCTTGCTGACGCCCGTTTTCCGAAATTTACAAACGTCGACACGATCATCACGTCGCCGCCTTATCCTGGCACCTACGACTATTTGCCGTTACAGCAGCTTCGCGCGGCCTGGTTTGATCTCGAAATGAAGGAAGATCGCGAGATCGGTTCCCGCCGTTCGTTCAAAACCACGCGTAATGCTTACGAAGCTTGGTTGCAGTCGACCGATGAATGGATGGCTTCCGCTGCGAATGCACTGTCGATCGGTGGACGCATCGCCATCGTTGTGGGTGAAGGCATTCAGGCTGGACGCAGCTTGAAAGTCGCGAAACCGACGATGAACGCCGCTCAAAAAGCTGGTCTGAAGTTCGTCTGCTCGGCCGCCGTCGACCGCAAAGACCCTGCAACGGAACAAAAGAAGATCGAATACATTCTTGTTTTCGAAAAAACTTCGGAAACGCCCAAAGATATTTTGCCCAAACCGCCGGTCGAGACTGAAAAACGCCGTGAAAACCAGGATCGCGATGACGACCGCGTTC
>JAZUKH010000261.1:0-7156 GCA_045643185.1 Myxococcota bacterium
TCAACACACTTCAAACAAATTTCAATCGGGTGAGTAATTCCGTTACTATCCGTGACTGTTTCGGAAGTCTCTTTTGTCATATAAGTATTGAGTGTACAATCCTGATACTCTCTATAGTAATCAGAATTAGAAATAGCGAAACCTTTTTTATCCTTTGAAAGGATAATTTTTCTCGTATTTAAATAATTATAGGACAGTGCCCTGTGATATTTATTATCATACGAACAAACTAAAACATCTAAAGTGGTTGAAGAATAGGAAGATCCCAAAGTCTCGAGTATAACTGGTGAAACGTATTGTTTGCATTCATCGCCTCTAAGACTGTTCGTTTCACAATTGTGATAATTGCAGAATCCCTGCATGGTATTTTGTCCGTAATAGCTGTAATAATCCCAATTATTAGTATAATATGGATTAGCTTTCGTACCTTCGCATCTGGAATAGCTAGAACGGCCGTTTGTGCAGGAATACATATTCCAGCCGTCGTCGGAACAAACGATGGACGAAGTCATTTTAGAACAGTCATCGTGGCATTCGCCATTTGAACAATAGGGTTTGTGAGCGGGGCAGTTGCCAGTCGTGATGGTACCATTGTTACACTTCTGGAATGAAGTGTCTGAGGTACAGAAGTTGTCATCTGAAGTACATTTATTATTGCTGACGTAGCAATCGCTTCCCGTGCAGAAATTGCGATCTGCAGGGCAGGTGTAATAGGCAAAACCGCGCTGACCATCTTCAAAATCAACGCATTTCCGACATACTTCCAGACTGTGTTCAACGCCATCGGCATCCATGATCGTCGAATCTAAGGTAATAGATTGATATGCGCCTAATTTACAATTATGGGCATTGTAATAGGTACTGTCAAAGAACGTAAAACCTTTTTTATCATTTGATAAAATGATCTTTCTGGAGGAATTTTTAAAATTTTCCGTCCACTGATGCGCCTTGTGGTATTTATTGTCAAACGAACAAACATAAACATTTAAATAACGTGTTGAACCGGTGCCATCATGTTTCAGGATCAGCGGAGAATCGTATTGATTGCATGCTGTATTTTCTGTGATATCGCTCGTTTCACATGTGTGAAAATTGCAGAATCCCTGCATGGTATTTTGTCCATAATACTTATAATAGGCCCAGTTGTTTACATAAATTGGATCAGTTCTATCACCTTCGCATCGTGAATAAGTGTATTTACCGTCTTTACAAGAATACATATTCCAGCCGTCGTCGGAACAAACGACGGACGAAGTCATTTGAGAACAATCATCGTGGCATTCGCCATTTGAACAATAGGGTTTGTCAGCGGGGCAGTCGCCAGTCGTGATGGTACCATTGTTACACTTCTGGAATGAAATGTCTGAGGTACAGAAGTTGTCATCTGAAGTACATTTATTATTGCTGACGTAGCAATCGCTTCCCGTGCAGAAATTGCGATCTGCAGGGCAGGTGTAATAGGCAAAACCGCGCTGACCATCTTCAAAATCGACGCATTTCTGACAGACTTCCAAGCTGTGTTCGACGCCATCGGCATCCATGATCGTCGATGATAAGGTAATCGATTGATATGCGCCTAATTTACAATTATGTGCATTGTAATATGTACTATCAAAGAAGGTAAAACCTTTTTTATCATTTGATAGAATGATTTTTCTGGAAGTCTTCTTAAATTCTTCACTCCACTGATGTGTCTTATGGTATTTATTGTCAAAAGAACAGACAAAAACATTTAAATAATTCGTTGAACCGCTACCATCATGTTTCACAATAACCGGAGACAGGTACTGACTACATGGCGTACCTTCGGTGAGTTCGTTCGTTTTGCACTTATGGTCATTACAGAACCCCTGCATGGTATCTTGTCCATAATACTTATAATAGGCCCAGCTGTTTACATAAATTGGATCAGCCTTATCACCTTCGCATCGTGAATAAGTGTATTCACCATCTTTGCAGGTATATACATTCCAGCCGTCGTCTGAACAAATGGTCGTTTTTGACATGAGTGAACATTGATCGTGGCATTCGCCGTTCAAACAATAGGGTTTGTCAGACGGACAAGTGGCACGAACGATTGTGCCATCTTCGCATCGTTTATATGAAGTCTCGGATAGACACTCGTTATCAGCTTCGCTACAAATGTGCTTTTCACAGATGCCATCTTGACATATCTCATCAGCAGAACAGGCCTTTGCCTCAGTCCATTCTGTGTTGACGCACGTGCTGACGGCATTATTCACGCATTTGACATTCCCAGAGGCGCATTCCCCTTTATAACACTTACCGTCAAGGCAGACACCTGAACAAGAGTCAGTCTTTGTCCAACGCCCACCGATACAGGTTTCTACGTCATAATTGCTACAACGCGAGGCATTTTCGGTGCATTCGGCGACACATTTGTACGTGCCAAGCGAACTTCTGCAGAATGGTGTGGGGGCGTTGCATTGAGTCTTGGTTGACCATCGTCCATTTTTACATTGACGATAAGACGAGTCATCGAGGCATTCGAAGTCATTTTCGACGCATTCGGCGACACATCCATGCTCGCTGGTGTTCGTGCTGCAAAGTGGTGTCGAGCCGCTGCACGATTTCACGGTAGTCGACCATTTTCCGCCTTCGCACGCGCGGTATGTGGTTTCCGAGAGGCAGGTGATGGTATTTTCTTTACATTCGGCGATGCATTTGTTGCCTGAGCAGAACGGCGTTGGCGATTCACACGTCTTGTTGACCCAGTTGCCGTTTTTGCATAATTTGTATTGATTGGCTCCGTCGCAGACAAAAGCGCCTTCATCACAGGCGGATTTACATTCGCCAGAGGAGCAGACGGATTTGTTGGATGGGCAGCTTTCGGACTCGCTCCAATGGCCATTTTGGCATTTTTTGAATGAGTTTTGGGTATCGCAGATGATTTCGTCACCTTTGCATTCTGCGCATTCGTTGGTGGCACTACAATAGGGGGATGTGGTTGGGCAAACATCGTAAGCTAAGCGTCCATTGTCGCAGTAAACGTATTCGGCAGTGCCATCTTTTTCGTTGCAGATACGTTCATCGGGCTGACATTCAGCAATGCATTCGTTTTTGTTGCAAGAGGGCGTAGGAGCCGCACAGTTTTGAGGCACTGTCCAACGGCCGTCTTTGCACAATTTGTAAGTTTGGGGCGAAAGGCATTCTTTCGTACCTTCTTCGCATTCGGGGACGCAATTGCCATTTTTACAAATGGGAGCATTATCAGGGCATTTTTGATCGAATTCTGACCACTGCTGGTCGATACACGATTTATATGATGTATTGTTAACACAAACGGACATGCCGTTTTCGCAGCCGTCAAGACAGGATCCATTAACGCATACGGGCTTGTCATTAGGACATTGTTTTGTATTCCATTGACCGTTTTGGCACGTTTTCACGGATGATCCGTCGGCGCATGTGATTTCGCTCCCCTCGCATTCAACGCATTCGCCATTGCTGCATACAGGCTTGTCATTTGGACATGACGTTTCTCGCCAAGTATTCGACATACAGGTCGCCAGTTTGCCGTTGCGACATTCTGTCTGACCGTCGTCACAAATTTTAGTGCCGATTTCGACGCATTCGCCGTCTTTGCAAACGGGTTTGTTTCCAGAACAAGTCGTTTCGACGAGTTTGCCATCGTCACCGCACACCGCCGCAATATTCGTTGAAACACAGGTTTTTGTGCCTTGGGCGCACTTTTCGCCCGTTTTATTCTCTTCGACGCATTCGCCGTCTTTGCAAACGGGGGTATTTCCAGAACATGTCGTTTCGACAAGTTTGCCATCGTCACCGCACACCGCTGCCGTATTCGCCGAAACGCAAGTCTTTGTACCTGAAACGCACTTATTATCAAGGTTCGTGTCTGCCACGCATTCGCCGTCTTTGCAGACGGGTGTGTTTCCGGAACACGTTTCAGGCGTGCAGTTACCGAAATCGTCACATCGTTCAAGCGTTGTTTCAGAAATGCATTGGGTAGATATTACCTCGTTGTCATCGGTTCCGCGCTTCGTGTCATCACAACCAGCCATACTTATGACCGCGATAATCGCTAAAATCGATAGATTTCTGTTACCATTGTTCATTCAAATAAATCTCCTTATCAATTTAATATTACTCAACGTAGCCTTCTCCGCGCTGATCAAACGTCGAGCAGTCTCTATATGGTGCGTGCGTGCTCGTTGGGACGCCCCGCGCGTGAAAGCGCAGAGCACAAACAACATACATGCCAAAACAAATTTTAATTTACCCGCGCATAAAAAAATGTCACGTAGCTTTTTGTTTGGAGGCGTTGGAGAGTGACGCTACCCGCGCAGAGGCAAGAAAGGACTCGTCGTCATAACAGCGAGTTAATGCCGAAGACTAGTATCATGCGCGGGTAAATCAGATTTTCTACTTCACTTCGATCTGAAAGTCGCGAATGACGGCCATGTGCTGCATGTTCTTGGCACCGCTGTCATCAGCTTTCACGGGCTTGATATACTTGAGTTCGTCCGCACCATTATGAGCGCGACACGATGCGTAGACTCGCGAATCCAGAACATGACCGTGTTGATACTTGTGCTCCCCAACGATCATCGGAACTTCCATGGGCGCCAGGTCATTGGAGAACAAAACCCAGTCGTAAGGCTTGGTACGCGATGCGTTTGTTCCGCCGTTATCGTTTTGATCAACAGGATATTCCGGGCCAACTGAGAAAACACTTGTCATTTTGGCAAGAACGTCCTTGCGATCTGCCGTGTTGAAATCGCCACCGGCCACGACATAATACTGTCTTTCGTCATCAAGCATCTTTTGATTGATCCGAGTGATGAGCGGTTCCATTTCGACGGCATGGTTGTCGGTGTGCAAGTGCAGTGAAATGGCTAATAGATCCACATCACCTGGAATATCAATGACGGCCCATTCCCATCGTCTGTCGGTCGTCACATTAGATTCCCAGCCGCCCGATTCCGTGATGGGATAGCGCGAAACGATCCCGTTCGGAATCTTTCCCGTGCCGCGATAATAATAATATTCAGGTCCAAAAGCCGTGATGACCATGTCCTCGATATCCTTCGTCGTGCCTTCACGGTAATTAAATTCCTGAACAAGTGCGATATCCGGTTGAAACGCCTGGAAAAAGCGCAAGCCCGGCCCGAGATCATACGCCTGGTCTTCGCCTGACGTCGTATTGGCAGCCATGACTCGAATTTTGTATTTGCCCGGTTTGTCGACGAGTTCGTTATCACGATTCACAAAAGTCAACGTCGGCATCGAGGCACCCGAAAATTCCGGATCATCGCTCGTCACTTCAAATGTAACTGTGTAACGTTGAGGCCCATCGTCTTCCGCATCGTCCATACCGATAATCGACACGTTTTGCGCCTCGTCATAGTTGGCAGCATCAAAAACGATCGTCTTTGGCTGGGCCACAGCCTCGCTAGGATCACTCACCACGACCTGGATCGTCACATTCGAAGTAGGCCGCTGGTCAAGTTTAATCGACAGCGTCGTGGCCTGTCCATCTTCCGTCGTTTCGAGTGTGCCTGCCCGACTCAAAACGATGTGAGACGAAGTATTTTCGCCGTCATCCACGCACTTGACGTTGAGCAGGTATGGCCCAAAGTCGGTGTACTGAGTGTCCGTGGTCGTCACGGTAAAGGAGATCTCCGACTGAGTGTCGCCATCACGAACCCCGTCGTTGATACCACTCACCAAAAAGGTCTGGGGCGTCTCCCAGTTGTCTGGCGTAAACGTGATCGAAAGCTTATCCAAAGCGATCTCGGTCTCGTCACTGACAGCAGCCGTAATGGTCACCGCTGACGTCGGCGCCATCGACAAGCTGAACGTCACGATCGACGCTTTACCGGCTTCGTGCACGGTCGTCACAGAAGCTGACATCTTAATGTCTGGATGCACCGAAGCGCATACGACACAACGATTGTCACCGCTTCCACACGGTTTCAAGTAACAAGCCTCACCATCGATCTCGATGACTTCACAAAGCTCGTCTATGCCACATTCGACATACTGCTTGTCGTTCGGTTTTTCCTCTTCACCGCCTGACGAACCGCCGCCGCACGCACACACGCCGACCGAACTCAAACAAGCGAAGGCCAACAACCCCTTTCGAAACGCTTTCATCGTCACTCAAGCCTTATTTGTTCGTGATATTTACCCTGTTTATTTGAATGATGGATCGTGTTTTTGCCCTCGTCGTCGGGCCCTGCCAGGCGAAGGGGTAGCGGCGTATTGGCGGCAGCCAATAGCCGCGCAGGGGGAGACTTCCCCCTCAAACACCCCCTCAAGATCGTTTATTCTTTAATCATGACATCGCGAATGACGGCCATGTGCTGCATGTTCATGACTCGTTTCAAATTACCGTCATTATCGAATTCATCACCGCAGTCACTTGCCATGACCGGCGCCACATCGTCAAGCTCATCGAGGTCGTAATAAACGCACGCATCGAAGACATGGCCATCGGGATACTCATGATCACCAATAAAGACGGGTATCTCCAGTTTATCGAAGTCATAACTGAAGAGCAGCCAGTCGTATGGATCATCACGCTGGCCGCTGGTCAGGTTGTTGCCATTCTGATCGACCGGATAGGCGCCATTTTTCTTGTTCTGGAAAAGCGGTTTGAAGTCATTCTCGACACCGCCGCGTTTCTTCGTATTAAAGTCACCGCCCAGGACGAGGTAGTAGTCGTGATCCCCCACGTATTCCTGAATTTTTTTGAGGAGTTTTGGACGTTCCTTCGCCGTGCCATCAATGGTCAGGTGGACAGACACCGCGAACAGGTCACGCTCGCCGGGAATATCGATGAGTGCCCAGTCCCAGTTTCGGTTGCTCGCGCCGCCCTCGGCCGGCCAAAAGCCGTGATCAATGATCGGGTAACGCGACACAATGCCGTTTGGAATGATGTTCGCGCTGTACGCCGCCGCATCTTCGGGACTAAATGAGTAATAATAGCCCTCGCCAAACGCCAGCTTGACCAGATCCTCACGCGTCCCGCCTTCGTAGCTGAATTCCTGGATCATCACGATGTCGGGTTTCATCGCCTGAAAAACGTGGATGCCTGGATCGAGATAGCTCTGATGATTGCCCGACGTGATGTTGGCCGTCATAAGTCGAATGAAGTCGGAGGCCAAGCGGT
>JAZUKH010000262.1:0-22899 GCA_045643185.1 Myxococcota bacterium
AAGTAAAATGGGTAAATGATCGCATCAAACCTCCGTATGAGTAGCTGTTCAAATCATCATACACCGGATTGATGCGGTCTTTCTTCATTTTATGCATTTGAAACGATAATCTGCCGTCTCCCCCTACGCGGCTATTTCGTAAACGAAATACGCCGCTACCCCCTCGAAAGAAACGGGGCCACGCGTCTCTACTTGGTTCCACGCGTCTCGACAGAAATACGAATCTCTACACACGGGCGCCCTAAAATGGTGTATACAGACGCCCCCCGTTGGTGGGTAAAGTCATCGCCATTGGCTCGTTGGTCTTCACAAAACGCCTCGTGACATACCTACTTTCGGTGCATTACCAAATTTTTTACCCGCATTGGACGACCTTTTGAGGCGCCGTTTTAAGGAGATCTGATTCTATGGCCAGCAACAACATTGTGAATTTGAATGACGACAATTTTATGTCTGAAGTGCTTCGTTCGGACAAGCCCGTCATCATTGACTTCTGGGCTACGTGGTGTGGTCCGTGTCGCGCGCTGTCACCCTCGATCGACGCCATCGCCGACGAATATGCAGGCAAGCTCAAAGTCTGCAAAGTCAACGTCGACGAATCCTCGATCGCCGGTAAATTCGGTGTTCAATCCATCCCCGTCGTCGTTGCCATCAAAGACGGTGGCGAAATCGGCCGCGTCATCGGCAATTACCCCGGCAAAGTCCGCGACCTCGTGGCTTCACTTTTCTAAGTTCCAAGGCCCCTGCCAGGCGAGGGGGTCGCGGCGTATTTCGTTTACGAAATAGCCGCGCAGGGGGAAACTTCCCCCTCCCCAAAAATAAAATGATCGTCGCCGCTTCACGCTAAACCTTAATTTTCTAAATTTTCACACACAGCCATGATCAAAACCACGCTTCTCAACCTATTTTTCGGCGCCTTTAACATCGCGAACTTCTGGAAAATGGACTACATCAATCGATGGGATCTTCATATCACCGATTTTTGGGTTCCGGCGATCGTCGGCATCATTTTCCTGATCTGCTGTGTTCAGGCATTGTCAAAGAAAAAGATTTTTCTCGTCATCCTTTACTTTGTTCTGTTTGCCGCCTGCTTTGGCGTCATCGGCATGGGGAGCGAATCAACGGCGATCAACGCCGTCGAAGGACTCGTCGGTCACTAACCTTTATTTTGTCCAGTCACGAGGGCATTTTTATGCGCACATCCCTATTTATCACGCCATTTTTGGTGTTTTTGCCCATTGCCGCTTTTGCGCAGGATAAAGACGACGACCTCAAACCAGACGAGCTCGAACACATCGAGAAGTCGGAAGTGGTCGACCCGAGTGCCCAAGTCGAGGCGCAGAACCCCGAAGCCGCGGCCGAGATCCGTCAATTCGTTACCGAACACGTCGCGCACGCGAATAGCAAAGACATTGACGTCTATCTCAACGACTTTTTCATGGAACGACAGCGCCGACCGGACCTGCTGCGCGAATATTCCGAGCGCGCCATGGCCCTCAAAGACCTGTCTATCGAACTGCGCGCGATCGAATTCGTTCAGATCCAACAGAATGCCGCGACGCTCCACACGCGTCAGATCTCGACCTACATCAACGACAAGAATGAACACGTCGTCGACGATGTTGTGTTGAGTTACCGACTTCTCCGCGACCAGGCGGGTGCCTGGAAAATTCTTTTGACCGAGCGACGGAGACTCACAGCCCAATGAAATTATCTTCTACCCTGTTTATGCTCGTTCTGACGCCATGGCTCGCCACGGCCTGTGCGGCGCAATCCAGCAACCTCGTTCCGGATGCACTCACCGGTTCCCAGAACGACAGTTTTGAACACATCGCCAAAAAGGTGAATAACCCCTGCGCGGAGCCGGAACTTGAGGCCTATGCCTCGCTCAACGACTTGCTGGCTGCCCAAAAGACCTGTCACGAAGCCTGGCTGATCAGCGAGACCATTTCTTTCTTCATCCAGGCGGGTTACAGCGACGAAGACGTGTTGAGTGTCGCCAAAACAGAGGCGCGCAACCTTGCGGCCCCCGCGTCTTTTGAACTCACGGATCGCCCCAAAAAAGGCCCTGACAACGCGCCTGTACAGATCGTCGTTTTTAGCGATTTTCAATGTCCGTACTGCGCCCGCGGCGCCCAGACGCTCGAACGCATTGCCGAGGATTACCCCGAAGACACGCAAATCATCTTCAAACATCTGCCCCTCATCAATATGCACCCAGAGGCGCTTCCCGCCGCCATGTGTGCCGCCTACGCCAATACCAAAGACAAGTTCTGGCAGATCCACGACAAACTCTTTGAAAATCAAAAAGAGCTGTCGCCCGCCTACATCTCAAAAATCGTAGAAAATGACCTCGGTGCGACCATTGAAGACATTTATAATGAAACAAATGGTCACGATTACGGCATGACCATCGTAGAAGACATGGAGGATGCCGAAAAAGCCCACGTTCATGGCACTCCGACCTTCTTTATTAACGGCGTCCTTGTCGAAGGCGGCCTCTCGTACAAACGCCTTGCCCACCGCATCGACGCTGAAAAAACGGCTCCAAAGCCTGCAAGCGCTTCGGCGAGGGCACGACATCGCGCTAAAATACTCGCCGCATGCCCTTACGACAACGAAACGCTCAAAAATATCTACGAGCTGTTGACCACGAATGGCAAAGAACGCGTCACGAACATCGCCAGCGAGCTTCCCTGTCCATGTCCTAATGCCCGCGGAAACCTCCACGAATGCGTCAATAACGAAAACGTTTGCACCTATGCCAACGAACTCCTCGAACGCATCATGGAACGCGTCAATGAGGGCGTTGACAACGACAAACTGCTCGACGAGGTTCAATCCATGCTCATCAAGGCGCGGCTCGGCGAATAACCCAGTTCAGTACCGACACGCCACGCTTCGACACGGCCTGTCGGCACAAAATACGCCTTGAACGCTCGCCCTTATGTCGCAGGCACGACCTGGCCTGTCAAAAAAACTCTTGCAGATTCAAAATATGGGGAATAATAAAACCCACATGTCGGTTAATCATAGACTTAACCGTCTTTGCGTCCACTTGTTGGCAGCAAAGCTTTACTCAATTCTTAACCCATCGCGAGTACGAAGAATATGAAAAACACGCGCTATACCGCACTTATCTGTCTGTTTAGCTTGATTGCCCTCATGGCATCAGCCTGTGCTTCCGTCAGCTCGATGCAGACGCCTGGCGTCGTTCCGCAGGGAGAAGTTCGTTGGGCGATCAGCTCCTCCGGCGCCGGTGGTGCTGGCAATAATACGGAATCCGATTCGCCTTCCAAGATCAGCACGTCCGCCGATCCGAACTTTGAAGCAAGCGTTCGTTATGGTGCGGCTGAAAACTTCGATATCGGTCTTAAAATCAACTTTGCGGGTGCCCAGATCAGCGGCAAATACCAATTCATGAAAGGGGATTTTGACCTGGCTCTTGGTCTTGAAGCTGGTTATCAATACATTCGTACGAATGGCACCGACACGCCTGACACGCACGTGATCGAACTCCAGGTGCCGCTTCTCATGGAATACCACTTCAATCCGTATGTCGGTTTGGCCTTTGGTCCCAAATTCCTTGGCATTTACGCCATCGATTCGGACAACAGCGCCGTTTACAAATCCGGCTGCGACAGCAATGACTGCCGCGACGACATTTGGGGCATCTCCGGTCTTTACACCGGCATCATGATCGGTATGCCGCTCCGCTTGACCGAAGGCATCTGGTTCATGCCTGAAATCAACGTCTATGGCAACGCCTACGACAGCAACGAAGATTCGTTCACGCATGTGTTGTGGCAAGCCGGCGTGTCTGTCTTCTTTGGCGGTCTCTAAACCAACCAGTCAAAACGTAAAAACTAAAAAAGCGGCGAATTTCGCCGCTTTTTTTGTTTTTCTAAACAACCGAGATCATGACGGAGCCATCAAGCTCCGTCATGACCGATCAATCTTGAACGCAGATATAAACAATCAGCACGACGATGATAAGTACGAGTGCAATGACCGCCAACGAAATGATGATCTTCTTATCCTGACTGCTGAGGGCGCCATCATTATTTGGGTTATAAGGCGCATAGTTATCGCTTGGCGAAGCCACCGGCGCGGGCGCAGAGACGGGTGTCGGGGCTGGCGCGGGCGCAGCGTTATAGGGATTTTCCATTTTGGGAGCAGCTGGCGCAGCGACGGGTGCAGGAGCTGGCGCGGCGACCGGTTTGACCTCATTCGGCACGACGTTTTCGGGCACAGTCGTATGTCCCGTCGTCTGAGGCAACTGCTGATAACCGAGGTTACCGGGTAGAGGCGGCTGCTCATGACGTTGGGGCGCAGCCGGTGTCGGCAGCATGGACGCAGGAGCCCCCATCGGTGACTGTGGTACACCAGGATTTGCAGCCGCCATCGGGTTCGGCGCGCCCAGCGTAGCCGGCGCACCAATGGAACTCGGACCCGTCATCGAGCCGGAGACGTTGCTGCCATAGTTCGCTGGAGCAGACACGGGCGACAGACCAGACACCGATGCAGGACCAAAATTCGGACCGCTCGGACGACCGCCACCCAACACCCCGTAAATACCGGAAGGCGACGTTCTGGCGCTATAGGCCGAATTCGGATTGACCACGGAGCCAATGCCGCTCAAGTTAGAATAACTCGAGTGTGGCATACCATAGACGTTGTTGATCGAGCTCGGCCCAGCCATCGGCATGGAGCTTGGACCAGCCATCGGTGCCACATTGCGCATCGGATCAGGCATTGCCGTATCTTTGTGGGAAAGAACGGGCTGATGCGCCGCAGACTCCGGTAAGAAATACTGAATGACGGCCTGAATGTCGTCCGCCACCTGAAAATTCATGATACGAGGATCGTTTACGAACGTGAAATACGACTCTTCGAACTCGTCGAACTCCAACTCCACGCCGTCTTCTGCAAAGATCTTGGGCGCCCGGATCGGACGAGTCTGACGAAGATCCTCGGTAAAGAGCAAAACACGCTGTTCTTCACCCGTATCCGGATGAACATAGGGCGCATAAAAACTGTGAATAAAAGAGTCGGCTGCAAAGTTTGTAACCATGTTCGCCTGGGCAACGACAGCCGGCGAGCAACGAAGAAGAATGACTTGTAGCCCAAGTGCCTGGATCTGGTTCAGCCAGTTCACCCAGTCACGAACACCGCACGAATTGATGCGGTCAAGCTCCGCCATATCGATCAAAAGGAGACGACCCTGGATCTGAGAAAGGAGGTTTACCAAAAGGTTATCCTCATCCAGGACGCCGCGAAGCTTCAAATACGTATAACCATTCCCAACCTGAAGCGTTGGAATGAATTTACTTTCCATAGGTTTTATACCATCACTTTAACATAGCATTTGCCAAAAAATTGTGGCCAACAGACTACTACCTTTTATCCTAACACAAACACAACTTTTTTTTGCATTTATTTCCCATACGATTGACGATAATTTGCAGTTTTCGTAAACTGTGGTGCGCTTTTGCGCATATATCTATTTTTTTCACCAGGAGCCATATACTTATGCCACTCATCATTATCCTTATTGTCGCTGCCATCGTCTTCCTCGCCTTTACCTTCCGCATCGTCCCCCAGTCCGAACGCTGGGTCATCGAAAAGATCGGACGCTATAGCTGCACCTGGGATGCCGGTATTCACGTACACATTCCATTCATCAACCGTGTGGCGCGCAAAGTCTCTACCAAAGAGCTGCCCATGGACATACCGCCTCAGCCCGTCATTACGAAAGATAACGTTACGATCGCTGTCGACTCGTTCGTTTTCTATCGCATCACCGACGCCAAGCTTTTCACCTACGGCATCGACAACTTCGACCAGGCCATGGGCACCCTGACCGTGTCGACACTGCGTAACATCATTGGTAACCTCGACCTCGAAGGCTGCCTCACCAGCCGCGACGAGATCAACAAGCGCATCACGGCCGAACTCGACCAGGCAACCGACCGCTGGGGCGTCAAGGTCATCCGCGTTGAAATCAAGAACATCACGCCGCCGCGTGACATTCAACAGGCCATGGACCGCCAGATGAAAGCCGATCGTGAAAAACGTGAAAAGATCATCAACGCTGAAGGTGATCGTAAGGCACGTCTTGAAAAAGCTCAGGCTGACAAAGAAGCTCAGCTCCTCAAAGCCGAAGCCGACAAAGAATCTGCGCTCATGAGCGCCGAAGCTGCCAAGCTGCACACCATCAAGGCCGCTGAAGCCGACAAAGCTGCCGTGCTGCTCGCCGCTGAAGCCCAAAAGGAATCCCGTGTTCTCGCCGCGCAGGCCGAAGCCGAAGCCATCATCGCCCTCGGCAAAGCCCAAGCCGAAGCACTCCGTCTTCTCAACGAAGCCTCGCCCAGCGACGCCGTGCTCCGTCTCAAAGCCTGCGAAGCCCTCATCGAAGCCTCCAAAGGCGAAGCCAACAAGGTCATCATTCCTTCTGAAATCGCGTCTGCCGTCAGCCTCGTTTCGAGCGTCAAAGAAAGCCTCAAATAGACCAGGTAAATCATCATGTCTGAAATTTTCGCAAGTTATGGCCCACTGATCTTTTGGATCGGGCTCGCCGTATTTGCCGGCATCGTCGAAGGCATGACAGCAGCCGTCGTCAGCGTCTGGTTTGTTGTTGGCGCCATCGTCGGTGCCATCGCCTTCGGCCTGGGTGCACCACTCTGGCTACAGATCGCACTCGCCGTTGTCTCATGCGGCGCATGTATCGGCGTCGTTCGAAAATTCTGCCTCGGCACCGAAAAATCAAACAAAGAAGCTCTCGCGCTCGATAACTACGCGGGGACCATCGAATCCAAACGCGGCGTGGTCTCACAAACCATTCATGCCGGTGACATCGGACAGGTCAAAATTGAAGGCGAGTATTGGCGAGCACGCTCATTTGACGACAGATCGACCATCGAAGAAAATACACAGATCATCGTCTACAAAGTCGACGGAACCACCTGCATTGTGGCGCCTGCCGAGGAATGATCGTTCGATAAACTCGTTTTTTTCTCACGCGTCATTTTCGGCGCGTGAGAAGAAAAACAACATTCACGACGCACGAACAGACACGAAAAACAAAAAAAAAGCGGCGATCTTCGCCGCTTTTTCTTTATTTTACTGAATGATCCAGCCTTCAGACGTATTGCTGATCAGGAAGGGGGATTCTTCAACGTCCTGAGTTTCTTCAGGATAATAACCTTCGTTTTCACTCGCTTCACCAGTGCCGGTAAAGACAACGCTCAGGCTGATGGACGCGATTGCGATCAACACAACCACGAGATAAGCGAAACGGAAATTATGCGCTTCGTGAGACTCACTGACTTCTTCGTCGGTATTAGCGGCAACCGCTTCACGAACAGAGTCACGAACGTCTTCGACGACAGGCTTAACGTGCTGAACCGATTGATTCTTGAGCGACTCATAGGCTGCGATCACTTCATCAGACGAAAGTGAAAGCGCACGCGCGTAGTTGCGCAGAAAACCACGAACGAAAACCTCCGCAGGGAAAGCATCAAAGTCATTGTTTTCGATGGCGATCAGTGAAGATTCCGATATTTTCGTTTCTGCTGCAAAGTATTTAATCGTCAAACCACGAGCTTCACGCTCGCGCTTGAGCATCATACCAGGTGTTTCCATGCTATGCATCTCTCCTTGATTATCATAGTTCCCCCAAATGTGTCCGGCTTATAAGCCCCATTCGACCAATCTGTCAACCTGAGAAAAGTCAAATTTTTAGGGACAAAAAAAATAATTTTCAAGAAACCGCTTCTCACACAAAAAACACTTGCACAAATCTAGCCTCGCGCGTATCATAGCGACCGTTCGTTTGAGCGAGTCGTTGTACTCCGAAAACGAAATACACCAATATGGGGGTGTAGCTCAGTTGGGAGAGCGCTAGAATCGCACTCTAGAGGTCATCGGTTCGATCCCGTTCATCTCCATATCAAATCTTTGTAACACCGTTTGGGGGTGTAGCTCAGTTGGGAGAGCGCTAGAATCGCACTCTAGAGGTCATCGGTTCGATCCCGTTCATCTCCATCAAAAAAGCCGCTTGAAAAAGCGGCTTTTTTCGTTTTTGACCCATCCTTCCCCATCCCGGCAAAAGAACGCGGGAGACCGGTAGAGACGTGCGGGCCGGGCGCTAGCGGCCCCCTGCGCGCCGCAGGCCTAGCGAGATCGTTAAAATTGTTTAAGACTAAACGCCAAAACGAAAACGAGTCCCCCACCCTGCTGAACACCAACCATATACCTTATAAAATGTGATTCTTTCCTCGAAAAAAAGCAAAACTTATGCCTATAATAGACAAGATTGCTTTTTATCCTTCACTTCGAATAGGAGAGTGACCATGGCTCAAAAAATGACCTTAAATCTTTCGATGAAGCAACAGCTTCGCATGACGCAGCAACTTCAGCAGGCCATCAAGATGCTTCAGCTTTCTCGCCTCGAACTGATCGATACGATCCACGAGGAACTCGTCGACAACGTCATGCTTGAGGAATCCACCGATGGCGAAGACGCCAACACCTCTGAATTCGTTCAGCTGGAATCGGGCGAGCCTACGGCGGAGATCAATGAAGGCGCCGACCTCGGCTCAAGCCTTCGTGAACTCGACAAAAACATCGACGAAAACGCTGAAATCGACTGGAACGCCTATCTCAACGATTACCAGACCCATACGCCCGTCACCGACGCAGGAAGCCAGGGATATATCGGCGAAGAAATGCCCAGCTACGAGGCAACCCTCTCCGCACCACCAACCCTCGTCGAAAATCTCATTCGACAGATCAAATTCTCGCGAATGAATGACAAACAACGTCGCATCGCCTACGAGATCGTCGGAAATATCAACGAAGACGGCTTCCTCACCGATATCACGCTCGAAGAGATCGCTGAAAAATTATCAAAAAATATAAATAATAATAACAAATACAATTCAACGGATGAGATCACAAATGATATCGAAAAAAATATTGTGAAAAATCATAGCTCGACCGACGAGGACGTTGAAGAAGACGATCAAAACGACGTCAATAATATCGTTGCAACCAGCAACAATGATAATTGCAATGAAATTTATACACTTCAGGAAGTAGAACAGGTTCAAAAGATGGTCATGGAACTTGATCCGAGCGGCGTCGGTGCACGCGATCTGCGTGAATGCCTGCTCGCTCAGGCCGAACAAATGTACCCAGACAACAATCTTGTCATCACGATCCTGTCCGACTACATGCCGCAACTTGAACGCCGTAATTACGACCTCATCGCGCGTGGCCTCAAAACGACCCTGACATGCATCAAACACGCGATCACGCTCATCGGAACGCTCAATCCGCGACCAGGCAGCAAATACAGCGACGCCAAGCCCATGTATATCACGCCCGACGTCTTTGTCGAACGCACCGCTGACGGCGAATATCACGTCGTCGTCAACAACGACGGCCTCCCACGCCTACGCGTCAGCAAGTATTACACAGAACTTCTCCGCGAAGGAAACGCTAACGACGCCTCCAACTATATTCGCGAAAAAATGGGCAACGCCAAATGGTTCATCCGCTCCATTCAACAGCGCGAACGCACGATCTACCGCGTCACCGAAGCCATCATCGCACGCCAACGCGACTTCTTCGAAAAAGGCGTCCAGTACCTGCGACCCATGATCCTTAAAGACATCGCCGACGACACCGAACTCAGCGAATCCACGATCAGCCGCGTCACAACCCAAAAATACGTCCACACGCCACAAGGCACCTTCGAACTCAAATTCTTCTTTAACGCCAAAATCAACCGTATGGACAACTTCGCCGGCGAAGACGTCGCCAGCACCGCCGTTCGCGAACGCATTAAACAGCTCATCGACGCCGAAAATCCCAAAAAACCCCTCAGCGACCAAAAGATCGTCGAGATCCTGCAAAACGAAAATATTGATATCGCCCGACGAACCGTCGCCAAATACCGCGAAGCCATGGGCATTCTCTCTTCGTCACAACGCAAGGAACTCTAATACATCTTATATATATAATGCGGGGGAAGCCTCCCCCTACGCGGCTATTTCGTATTTTTGTAGCGACGTGTGATCCACACGTCGCTACAAAAATACGAAATACGCCGCTACCCCCTCTGCCTGCGGCGCGCATAACGCCATGATCGCGCACATACAGACGCGTCAAGACGCGTCTTTGCTGTTCCTCAACACACCGCAGCCATAAACCACTTTTCTTTTTTGTTCAAATCAACGGATATGCAATACCAAATTGAAAGCCTCGCCAAAGGCGGCGAGGGCATTACTCGTGTGGATGGAAAAACCTACTTCATTGCCAAAGCACTGCCGGGTGAAGAAGGCGAATTCCGTGTCACAGAAGACAAAAAGTCGTTTGGACGCGGCGAAATCGTCAAGTGCAACAAGGTTTCCCACTTTAGGATCAAAGACACGTGCCCGGTCAAACAATGTGGCGGCTGCGGATTTCGACATGTGAAACGCGAAAACGCCCTTGAATTCAAAGCCAAAGCCGTGCACGACAACATCGTGCGCCAGGCTCATCTGCCACAGGACCTGCCCGTTAACTACTGGCCGGTCGAGCAGTTCGACGAATCACGTCGACGCGTGCGCATTCACGTATCGCGAACCGCTGTCGGGTTTTATGCTCCCGGTTCGCACAAGATCGTCGACATTTCAAAATGCATGATGTTACCGCCCGCACTCAAAAACGCCGTGAAAGATGTCGCCACTGCGTTTGTGTGGAAATGCGACCCAATTCTCGATTTCCAGATCGACCTCGACGACCAGGATCGCGCCTTCGTCGAAGTCACGGTGCCAGAAATCGAAGACAATTCAAACAACAAGTCTAAAAAAGACGACAAATTCAACAAACGCGGCTTTAAGCAGAATAAACGACCATTTATGGGCAAATTCGAGATCACGTCGGTCGAAACGTATTTGAAGAGCGCCGTTGAACGCGGGGTGTTTGCAGGCGCGTTGTTTGAAAACCAGGTTTGGGGCGAAAACGCGTTGCGCGACATCGTGAATGTGGATGGAGCCGAAGTCGTGACGTGGCGACGCATTGGGCGTTTTGGTCAGGCGACGCGCGAAGCCAACGTGTGCCTGCACAAGATCGTGGCCCAGGCACTCAAACGCTATGAGCCCAACTCGGTTTGGGACCTGTTTTGTGGCGCGGGGAACTTCACGTTTCGCGCGGCGATGCAGGCGAAATCGGTCACGGGCGTGGAATTTTTTGGCGATCGCGACACGTTTGCGGCAGGCCTCGCTGACACCGCGCGCAACGCCAAACTCGGTGACGTCAAACTGCGGCTGTTTAACCTCGACAAGGGCCTGCCCGCCGACATGGAGCGCGCTGACTTCGTCATTGCCGACCCAGCCCGCGTCGGCATGACCGAGTCTCTATGTCAACAACTTGTCGAACTCGCTCCACCCGTCATTCTTTACATTTCGTGTGAACCCTCATGCCTCGCCCGCGACCTTCACACGCTGCTAAAAGCCTATGAACCCGTCACCATGCACTACGTCGATATGTTCCCATGCACACCCGACGTTGAGACGGTTATTCTGTTGTCCAAACGCCATGAATAGCAGCGGCATCCAGCCGCAGTTTTGAGCACGTCATTACACCGGAGGCATGGCGCTTTGCGCCATCCCCACGGTTATGCAAAACATCGGCTTCCAGCCAAAAAATATTCACATAAACTATGACCATAACAATAGCATCATGTGCGTGTGAAACTGAATATGGATGAGATGGATTGAAGTATATAGAATACGGAAAAGAGAATAGCGAAGTCATTATGATGCTTCATGGCGGAGGCCTATCCTGGTGGAACTATAGAAAAGAAGCAGAATTGTTGTGTGACGAGTATCACATCATTTTGCCTGTTATCGATGGACATGCAGAGAGTGGCAGTGAGTTTGACAGTATCGAGACATCAGCCAAAAAATTGATTAAGTATATTGATGATAATTTTGATGGTAAGATCAAGGTACTTTGCGGATTATCATTAGGAGCACAAATTGCGGTAGAGATGCTATCGCAGGCAAACAGTATTTGTGACTATGCGGTGATTGAGAGTGTATCGCTTATTCCATCCAAAATATCAGAGATATTAATTGGCCCAACATTTTCAATGAGTTATGGGCTTATCAAGCATAAATGGTTTTCACGATTGCAGTTCAAGTCGCTGCATATTGATAAATCTTTTTATGAAGACTATTACAGAGACACCTGTTTAATTACCAAGAAAGATATGATCGCCTTTTTGAAGGCAAATACTAGATATTCTCTTTGTGACTCAATTAAAAACTCAAAAGTGATCATTAAAGTTGTTGTTGGTGAAAAAGAGCAAGCTAATATGATTAGATCTGCAAAGCAGATAAGCGAGCTGATCCCCAACGCATTATTAGATGTAAAGCGTGGTTTATATCATGGGGAATTTTCGCTAAACAGGCCGGATGAGTATGTAAAAGAACTGAAAGACCTAATCAAATGAAAATTCTTATGAAACTTAGTCGCTGTTTTTTATATTTATGCACTCGTAACGCCGCCACAAAACTGATAAAACGCCGCGTATTGCCGAAGGCAATAGCGGCGTTGGCAAGCCGTATTCGCAAAGCGAATAGGCGAGCCTAAAAAAAAAGAAGAAATCTATTCAGAAATATACAAACAAGGCCTCGAAAATGGAATTAAAGAACCCAATGTTGATCGTCTCAGATATCGAGCGATCTGTTCATTTCTATCATAAAGTGCTCGGTCTTCATGTCATCATGGATTTTGGCGCGAACAAAACGCTGACCGGTGGCCTGTGTTTGCAAACGCTCGAAACCTACGAAGCGTTTATTGACCATAAGAAGATCACTTTTGGCGCGAACGATTTTGAGATCTATTTTGAAGAAGATGATTTTGACGCGTTTGCACAAAAACTCGCCGATTGTGACGTGGATTATGTTCACCCAGTGCGCGAGCACGCCTGGGGCCAGCGCGTCGTGCGCTTTTATGATCCAGATCGGCACATCATTGAAGTCGGCGAAAACATGAAAACCGTCTGCAGGCGTTTTTTGGATAGCGGCATGTCCCCCGAGACCGTCGCGGAACGCATGGACGTGCCCTTGAAATTTATTCACGACTGCATGTCAACGTAGCCGACCTCACGCACTAACTCACTTACTCGATTGACGACCATACCGCGCGTGAACAGATACTATATATAATGTTGCAAGCGCAAAACAGATGTAGGTCTTACACCCACATATTTCTAATATGAAACACCCTATCATAACGTGGTGGATCCTGTGAAAAGTGGTGGATGATTTGAAAAAAGCGCCGGACGGGGGGATTGTCCGAGCCGTACGACATGCACAAGTCACTTCATAACCCCTAAAAATGGACTTTTAGACGCACTATGGCAAACTTAGCTATGGATTTTTTTAAGCCAACGTACAAAAGGAGACGGTTATGGCTAGTGGAAAATTGCTTTTAGGGCTTGATATCGGATCAAGCGGCGCGAAAATATGCCTGTTAAAGGAAGTCCGTAGCTCATATGAGGTTCAGGTCGTTGACAGTGCCGAATTCGACAGCGATGATATTGTCGATGGCTCCATTATGAATGGCAGCCACGTTTCAGACGTCATTCGCGACCTGGTAAAACGGAACAATATCAAACAAAAACAATGCGCCATCGCCATTTCCGGCTACAGCGTGATCGTAAAACGCGTTCGCATGCCAGATATGACAGATGAAGAACTGCGTGAAAACCTTCGTTGGGAAGTGGAACAGCACATTCCGTATGACTACGACGATGTTGTGGTCGATACGGTGTTGCTGGATCGCAATCCGTCGCAAAAGAAAATGGAGATCCTGCTGGTCGCATCGAAAAAAGACGTCGTGAACGACTACATTTCGGTGGTTCGCAATGCGGGATTGGAAGCGAAAGTCGTGGATACGGTGAGCTTCGCACTGCATAACATGGCAGAAGTCTGTTACAAAGACGACATGCAGGATCGCATTGTGGGGATCATCAATGTTGGCGCCTCGACGACGTCAATCACGATGGTGACGAACCGTGTACCGTCATTTACCCGTGACATCACGATCGGCGGCAACCAGATCAGCCAGGAATTGATGAAGAAGTTCAACATCAAACGCGAAGAAGCGGAAGCCTTCAAGACGGGCGCCACGGGCAATACCGACGCCGTGATCCCGAAAGAAGTTGAAGACATCACACGCGTCGTCAGCGAAAACATCGCAGGCGAAATTCGTCGTTCGATCAATTTCTTTTATGAAACGACGGGCCAGAATCACGTGGATATGATCCTGCTTTGTGGCGGTGCCATTAAGAATGCCACGACGTGTCAGACGCTCGAACGCGCTTTTGAAACGCCGTCCGTCATCGTCAATCCGTTTGAACATCTTCGTTTTAACGCCAAATGCTACACGGCGCAGTCGCTCGAAGAACGCGCGCTGGAATCCGCAGTGGCCTTCGGTCTGGCACTGCGTTCGACCAATGAGTAACCACTCAGGTCAATTCAGAAAACATGAAGAGAGAGGTTAACCATGATCGTACGCATTAACCTGCATCCGGAACGAAAATTCAAAGCCAAAGCGACGCCGTTTAAGACGGTCGGAATCGTTTTGGGGATCATTCTCCTCGTCGAGGTCATCGTTTGTGCCGTCGTTTATTCAAACCTGGATTCCGAAGTCAAACAACTTGCCAACCAGGAACGACAGCTCACTCACGAACGCGATGAGATCAAAACTCGTTTGGCCGATGTCGACAAAATTAAAAAGCAGATCGACGAGTTACGTAACCGTGAACTCACCTTTGCGAAACTCGCTGCACTCAGAACTGGACCGCAATACGTGATGAATGAAATGTCACGCATCTTGTCAAATCCTCGCGACGTCGTTGCCCGTAAAGCCGCGACCGAACAGGAATGGTCGCTGTCCTGGGATCCAGACAATATTATCATCAATAAATTCATTGATTCGGGAAACAACCAGATCGAGATCACGGGTGTCGCCCGTTCCATGGATGACATCAGTGAATTCTGGAAACGCATGAAAACAAGTCCGTTACTCAGAAATGTGCGACTTGGCGAGATCAAGGACAGCAAAGACAGTTCCTTGAATATCGTGACCCAGACGTTTTCATTCACCGCCGACGTCAATTTCAATTACCAGACTCAGGATGGTCTTGCCCTCATCGACATGCTGACTGCAGAGGACAAAGAAAATGCTGAGGCACCCGCTGACGGTGCAGCAGAAGCTGCACCCGCGCAGCCGTAGGAGGACGTCACATGGCTAACGCACCCGCTAAAGCAGCCCCCAAACAACTCAACGCGTCAAGTCCGGAAGTCATCGTGATCATGCTCGTTCTGTTCATGATCATCGTGCCTATCGCCTTCTACTTCGGATTTTATTCCGACCTTGCGACCAAACGCAACAACACGAAATCTCGTATCGTGACGCTTCAGAATGAGATCGTTCAGCTCAAAGAACAGGAAGCTCAGCTCGTTGAGATCCGCAAAGAAAAAGAACGTCTCGAATCGCGTCTGAACATATTACGCGCCAAGATTCCGTCGACAGCCGACGAGCTCAACTACTTTTTGGACAGCGTCAACCTGCGCGCACGTTCCTCGCGCGTCAGCAAGTGGATCCTGTTCAAACAGGAAGGACTCATTCCTCACGGTGAGTATTCGGCACTGCCGATTCGTATGGAATTCGAAGCTACCTACGAAGCGACGATCCAGTTTTTCTGGGATCTGGCAACTATGGGCGACGGCATGAAGAATAACAGCCGCGAACAGATCATCAATATTCATGAAGTGCAGATCAACCGAACGAATAACGATAAAAAAGACGGTCTGACACTTCTCAAAGTCAACTGCGTCGCCGAGACCTACCTCTATACAGGCGCAACCGCAGCTGCAGGAGGGAATTAAGCCATGAAAATTTGGTCTAAACTAGCCCTCGCCGGTTTATGTCTCGGGGCATTCATGTTGACCAGTTGCGAACCGGACCCCGGTGTACCCGTCAAAACGGTTTCAAGCGCCTCCAAAACGCAAGCCAGAAAGTCGACGATCGACCGTGCCCAGCTGGAGATCGCAGACGGCAACTGGAAACCTGTCAAAAACTGGGAAATTCAGATCTCACCTCGCAATCCGTTCCGCGGATTTACAGATACCATGCTCGCCGAACTCGTTCAGCAACAACAAATGAAGGCGGAAGGCCTCGCCCCCGTCGAACAGTTGCCAGAACAGCTTTACAACGTCAAAGATTATACGCTCGTCGGCGTCATCACCGGCACCGCAGAGCCCAAGGCGTTCGTCATCGACCCGGCTGGCAACCGATTCGTCCTCAGACGCGGCTCGCTCATTGGCAACAACAACGGCTCCGTCTCGAGCATTCGACGCGATGGCGTCGAAGTCTTCGAAATGGTTTCTGGCGAAGGCGTCTATACCGATATACCGCTTTACGAAAACAGTGATTCCGATATCAAGTTCACCCTGCAATAGAGATCGGTCATAAGGAGTACAAATATATGAAACGAACATCCAGTTTATCAAAGCGTCTGGCGCTTTTGAGTGTGGCGGTTTGTGCGTGTGGCTCTATTGCCTGGGATGCCGTCCCTCAACAGAGCGAAAATAGCGTGACCAGCCTCAATTACACCCAGGAAACGGATCGCACGCTCTTGGAGATCGGCGTGCAGAACGACCCGACGTTTTCAGTGTACACGCTGAGCAACCCGTCACGCGTCGTCGTCGAAATTCTTGATTGCGACACGAATTCCAAGATCAACCCGTTAACAGTCCGTAACGGCGTTATCGACACCGCCGCGTTGAGCGTGAGCAAGTCGAACGACTACCAGACGTGCCGCGTGATCATGTCGCTCGAAAAAGACGCCGACTACACCGTCGATTCGTCAACGGGGCGCATCGTGTTAGCCGTGAACGGCACGCCGACCCGTGGTGACGCCGTCCTCGACTCGTACATCGCCAAAGCCAAATCAAGCGACGAAGCCCTTGCTCAGGCACAGAGCATCATCGCCCGTGAACAGGCCGCGCGCCAGGAAGCCGAACGCAATGCCCGCGCCGCAGCCGATCGCGCGAACGAAGCTGAACAACGCGCAAACGACGCGCTTGCCGACGCAAAAGCCGCTGAACAGCGCGCAAACCAGGCACTCGCCGACGCAAAAGCTGCTCAGACCCGCGAACAAAACGCTGTCGATCAGCTCAACCTCGCGAAAGTCGATGCCCAGAACAAGATCGCTGCCGCGAACGCCGAAGCCATGCAGGCTCGCGCCACAGCCCAGGCTCTCGAAAAAAGCGCCGCCAATTCAAACAGCGTCAGCGCCCGTGAACTCCAGGCTGCACGCGACCAGCTCGCAAAAGCCGAAGCCAAACTCGCGAACGCCCAAAACGAACTGACGCAACTCGACGTGGCTCGCAACGAAGCCATTCAACGCGCAAACACGGCTGAAAAACGCGCTGACCAGGCTTATGCAGACGCTACCAATGCAAATGCACGCGCCGTCGCCGCTGAAAAGCGCGCTGACCAGGCTTATGCAGACGCCACCAACGCAAACGCACGCGCCGTCGCCGCTGAAAAGCGGGCAAACGAAGCCCTCGCGGATGCCAACGCGGCACTCATACGCGAACAGAACGCCGTTGCTCAACTCAACTCGGCCAAGAAAGACGCCCAGAACAAGATCGCTGCCGCGAATGCCGAAACCATGCAGGCTCGCGCCACAGCTCAGGCCCTCGAAAAAAGCGCCGCAAACTCCAACAGCGTCAGCGCTCGCGAACTCCAGGCCGCACGCGAACAACTCGCAAACGCCGAAGCCAAGCTCGCTCAGGCGCAAAACGACATGACGAAGCTCGACAAAGCCCGTAACGAAGCCATCGCTCGCGCAAACGCCGCTGAAAAACGGGCTGATCAGGCCTATGCCGAAGCCACAAGCGCCAATAACCGTGCAAATGCTGCCAATGACCGCGCGACCGCCGCTGATCATCGCGCAAATGCCGCCAATGACCGCGCGACCGCCGCTGAAAAACGCGCCTCCGCCGCTATCGCCGAAGCCGATGCCGCCATCGCTCGCGAACAAAACGCCGTTGCACAGCTCAACGCCGCTCAGATCGACGCTCAGAACCGCATCAACGCCGCTGTAAAAGACGCCGAAAATGCCCGCGCAGCCGAACGTCAGCTCGCTCAGGCTTCCGCATCCGATCGCTCCAAAAACGATTCAGAACTCAAACGCGTCCGTGAACAGCTCGCAAACGCTGAAAAAGAACTCACGTTGGCTCAAAACGAAATGAAATCGCTCAACGCCGCAAAAGCTGAAGCGATCGAACGCGAACAAAAAGCCATCGCAAAACTCAACGACGCTCAGAACGACGCGCAAAAACGCATCGCCGCCGCGCAGATCGACGCTGAAAACGCACGTAAAGCCGAACGCGAACTCGCGAAAACCGCTGATAATAACAATACCGTGAATGCACGCGAACTCGCGAACGCTCGCGAACAACTCGCAAACGCCGAACGCGAACTCGCTCAGGCACAAAACGAAATGCGTCAGCTCAATGCCGCGAAATCCGATGCACTCGCCCGCGAACAGCAGGCCATCGAACAACGCGACGCAGCAAACGCACGTGCAAACAACGCAGATCAGGCTTATGCCAACATCTACGCTCAAAACGAATCGCTTCGCGCTCAACTCGCTGATCAAGAAAGCGAGATGAAACGACTCGAAAACGAAGTGCAAAAAGCGGGGGCCGCCCGTCGTCAGATCAAAAAACTCGAAGAAGCTGCACTCACCGACTCTGAAGCCATCGCAAAACGCGACGCCCAGATCGAAGAACTTCAAAAACAAGTCAAAGCGGGACGAACGGCTCAAAAACAGCTCAAGACCCTCAAAGAAGAAAACGAACAGCTCCGCGCCGATGCAGCGGCAGCGGCTGTCACGCATCAAGCCCCCATCGACACCAACGTCGGTACCATTCAGACCGAATCTATGCAGGTCGCCACGACGGCGCCACTCGATCTCGGCATTCCCAACGCCAGTCTCAAAGACATCAAATTCTATGAAAATGGCGACAATATGCAGGTCGTCGTGAAACTCTCGTCCCCGGCCTCAAAAGTTGAAACCGTCGACATCGGCAATCAGAGAAGCGTCCTCCGCATCTCCGATGCCTCACTCCCCGACAACTTCAACAAAAAATACGACACGTCCGCCTTCAAAAAAGGCGTCCGCTTCGTCGATTCCACGACCAACGATGGCAACATCGAACTCATCGCCCAGGCCACATCCCAGACCATCGACTCCGTCGAACAAAATGGCGATACCATCACGTGGAACATCAAAGCCATCCAGAATTCCTATGAATCCTACGCTGCACCGATCGACCGCCGCGTTGGCGCTATGGTCTCCGCTTCCGACAACGACGAAGATCTCGCCACAAACTACGGAAAACGCAAGACGCTCAACGATACACCTTTTGCTAAACGCAAAATCACCCTCGACATCCGCGACGGCGAAGTGACCGACCTTCTCCGACTCCTCTCAGATGAGATCAACGTCTCGATCGTCGTCAGCCCGGATGTCAAAGGGCGAGTGACTTTGTCGCTCAAGAGTGTCCCCTTGGATCAGGCGTTGGATATTATTCTGCGCATGAACGACCTCGGCATGAAATACGAAGGCAACATCATTTGGATCGCCAAAGCTGAAACCTTCCGCGCCGAAGAAGAACGTGCCCTCAAGGCGGCTGAAGTTCGCGAAAAACTCGAACCCCTTGAAGTTCGTCTCGTACCTGTTAATTATGCAACAGCCGACGATTTGAGCAGCAACATCAGCTCGCTGCTCTCAAGCCGTGGCTCCGTCAACATCGACAAGCGTACCAACACGCTCATCCTTAAAGACGTCGCGGCAAACCTCGACGCGGCTGAAATTCTCGTCAACAACCTCGACACCCAGACCCCGCAGATCCTCATCGAAGCCCGCATCGTGGAAACGCAGGCGAACTTCACCAAGGAAATCGGCGTTCAGTGGGGTGGTGATGGCATCGCCAGCGCTGCCACAGGCAACGCGACCGGTATCGTCTTCCCGTCCACGATCGGTATCGCCGGTGGCTCGACGAGTGACAACAACGCGGGTACCTCCGCAACACCGAACTTCGCAGTCAACCTTCCCGCTTCCGTCGGTACCGGCGCTGGTGGTGCGATCGGCTTCACGTTCGGCTCCGTCGGCGGCGCCATCAACCTCAACGTCCGTCTCTCCGCAATGGAAGAAAAGGGCTTCCTCAAGATCGTCTCAGCACCGCGCATCATGACGCTCGACAACATTCAAGCGAGCATCGAATCCGGCACAAGTATCCCGATCAGCGTCGTTTCAGCGGCTGGCGCTCAGACCGTCTTCTACGATGCAAAACTCAATCTCCAGGTCACGCCGCACGTCACACGCGATGGCAACGTCTACCTCAAAATCGATATCTCCAAGAACGAACCTGACTTCGGTAATACCGGCGCCTCCGGCGATCCTTCGATCATCCGTAAGGAAGCGCACACCGAATTGCTCATTCCCGATGGCGATACGACCGTCATTGGTGGTATCTATACGCGAAATGCGTCTCAGTCCATGAGCTCCGTTCCGTTCTTTGGATCCATTCCATTCCTGGGTTACCTCTTCAGAAATACCTCTGAAACCGATAACCGCACTGAACTCCTCATCTTCATCACGCCGCGCATCATCAACCGCGACGCATCTATCGCTGCCGCCGGTCCGGGCTCCTTCATTCCGCCCGAAGAAAAAGAAAGCAGCTCGAAGTAGCGAAATAAGGAGACTTTTCTATGAAAAATATTTTTAAATTATTGGCTCTGTCCGCCTGCCTCGCCTGCGCCACAACGGCCTGCGTCGAAGAAAACACCTCCGTCTCGCTGAATGGCGTCATTGACCCCTCCACGGATGGCTGCACGAGCGCCGACGGCGACCTCGCCTATATTTCCGCGCTCTACTACGATTCAAGCATCGTCACGGCCTACCATGGCTATGTCAACGTCGTAAACAATATGGGCACCGAATCCGTCTGGTCTTCAAGCGGCGGTTCCTCATCCTCCGGTTCGACCTTCGAAACCGATCTGCCCAACGTCAACACCATTTTCATCGACAAGGTCTACATCCGCTGCGTCTCGCTCGACGATGACACCGACGCCTGTTCCGGCAAAGACATGTTCAAAGCCGATCTTTCGAGCGGCCCGATCGCGGCCGGCGGATCTGCCAACATCGGTTTCTCGATCTCGCCAAAAGATTTTGACTGGGGCAGCTTCACCAAAGCGACCATCAAACTCTCATTGCACTACCACGATTCTGGTGTACTCAACGGTCGTAACTACGAAACGAGCCACGTCCTCCTCAACATCGAAGACCTCGCTGGCGCAGGCGTCTACGACGATTTCTTGAGTTCCTGCAACGGCGCTAAGCCCAAACCCCTCACCAGCTGCTCAACCTGGGGCCAGGACGCGCCTTCGAACGGCTTCGAATGCGACGAGAAATCCGAATCTAAATCCGATTCGGGCGACGATTCCGGCGATAAATCCGACATATAATCCAAATCCTTCTGTAGAGGCGCGCACAAGCACGCCTCTACCCCCGCGTAGAGCAACAAAATACCATTTGTTTGGATAAAACCTGGTGATCTGATCCACTTTTTCGCATAAAACCAGGTGCGTTATCCCCCAAAACGGTTTATTTAGGACTGATTTCGCATGTAGAAACATGCGACACGTAACACGTAGAGACGTGCCTTGACACGTCACGTGTCATGAATCAATTGACATTCTGGAGTTTAAGATGATGAGATTCCCTATTAACATTTCTACAAAATTCATGATGCTTGTTTGCACCATCCTAATGACCATGACCGCCTTATTGGGCAATGCCTCTTCCGCCCAGGCTGGCGATTTGGAAATCATGTTCGGCAGCAACTTCCAATACTGGGTCACAGATCAATCCATTGCCTACGGGCTCGACGACGAAAATCATTATGATTACAACTTTTTAGGTTTTAATGCCTACATCTTGCCAGAATTTCGCGTCAATGATTGGTTTGCCGTCGGTCTTGAGTTAGGCGCCGGGGCGCAATACACATCTACCAAACCCAAAGACCTAAAAGAAGACATCGTTGATGACATGTTCAATTTCGATATTTTGGCGACATTCAGATTTATTAAAAAATTTGAACATATTGAACTTTGGGCAGAAATTGGCATAGGTACCGCGCTCAACTCAATCACAGACGACTCTCTGATCTATTACAATAACGACTCGAATCAACCCTCCGAACGAACCAACTTTGCATTAAAAACCAGGCTCCGTCTCGGTTTCACAATTCTGTTCACTCAACACTTTGGCATTGGTATCGATGCCTCCAGTGGCTTCGAATTTTACGATTGGGGTCCCACGCTTCAAACAACTGATAGCCACTTACAATACGCCATTCCGGTCAACTCAGGGCTTCATTGCCTCATCCGATTCTAACTCGTCATTTCAATACATAGCGTCTTAATTATCATTCACATATTTGTTATTTACATATTACAAATAATAATTACGACGCTAATCAATTAACTATTTTTGAAGATTTACCCATCGGGCTTAGTCAATATCAAACGCTTCAAGAGATTGAAGGTCAACCATTACTCGACAATTATCCACCTGTATTTAATGTCAAAAATCGGTATTCTCACCGTGAAGAATACACCTTTATTCAGCACACGCCGCCATTGATGAAGGAAATCATGGACGATATCATCACGGCACCCAATGGTTGTGGCAAATTCGACTGGCGAAAAATGGAATTTACAAGCCACAACCAAACTTACAAACCAGAAGTACCC
>JAZUKH010000263.1:0-9651 GCA_045643185.1 Myxococcota bacterium
GGATGTGCTTCAGGAAGGCATTACGAATGCCTCGGAGTTTTACGCAAAGGACAAGACAAATCTCAATGAGATGAAGCATCTTAGACGCATTCTTCAGCTTGACGTTTTTAAGGACACGCCGCGCAAAGCGATCAAGTCCTCAGGGTACGTCATTGATACCATTGAAGCCGCCGTCTGGTGTCTGATAAACACGGAAAGTTACAAGGAATGTATGTTGAAGGCCGTCAATCTGGGCGATGATACCGATACCGTTGCCGCCGTCGCCGGTGGACTTGCGGGCCTATATTATGGATACGAAGGCATTCCTGTGGCATGGCTTGACGCGTTAAGAAGTAAAGAGGTTATTTCAACAGCCTGTATGAGGATCGGGAACGCAAAATTTTAAATTATGGACTGCATCAACTCAAAAACTGGTGAAATGAAACTATATTTTAGTATCAGGAAACTTAAGAAGTAAGTGTGTCATAATAGTCAGTAGCTCGTTTAATCATGAGGGCTTCGCCTATGCGCCGTTGGCGCATACGGCTTCGCGCACGCCGCTATCGCAAGCGATACGCGGCGTTTTTCGTCCTATTTGCTTCGCAAATACGTCCGAAATTCAACATCAGTGTTTCGCTATACGTCGTTGGTGCATCGCTATACGTCGTTGGTGCATCGCGAAACGCGTTGAACATCGCGAGTGTTTTTTAACAAGTTGATTGCGTAAAGTTATTTTGTGTAGGGGGCGCGGCGTATCGGCGTTCGCCGATAGCCGCGTTGGGGGGACACTTCCCCCCTTGCCCTAAGATCGTCCATTTTCTTGCACACAAACGAATTTCGTTGTAATTTTAACAAGTTTGGGACGTCAATGTCGGCGTTTCTTGATGGATGGCTTTGTGATGGGACAACAATCAACCTGTCGTAAATGCGGGAAAGAACTCGCGACGAACGCACTTTTTTGCCAGCATTGTGGTGCGAAAGTGAGTACAGGGTACTTTACTGCGACGAATGACCCGTATCTTGGGACGACAATCGATAATACGTTTGTGGTCGAGTCGATTCTTGGCACGGGCAGTATGGGTATCGTGTATAAGGCGCGGCACCGTGCATTGGATTGCTATGTCGCCATCAAGATTTTGAAGACGGATTTTCTGGATAACCGGGTCGTATTAACGCGTTTTCAGCGCGAAGCGCAGGCGGCGAGTGGCATCCAGCATCCTAACGTGATCCGTATCCTGCATTATGGGAAGACGGCGATGAATGCGCCGTATATTGCGATGGAGTGTCTTGAAGGTGAGGATCTTTCAGACATTATCGTGCGTGATTTTCCGTTCAGCCAAGCGCGTGTGGGTCAGATCATTTTGCAGGTAGCGCAGGCGTTGAAGGCCGCGCACGAAGCGCGCATCATCCACCGCGATCTGAAACCTGCAAACATCAAAGTCGTTCCGCAAAACGATGGCACGCCGCTGGTCAAGGTGCTGGACTTCGGCATTGCGAAGCTTACAGACGAGCGTGGTGAAGGCTTGACGCGCGATGGATCGATCTGCGGCACGCCGGCGTTTATGAGCCCTGAACAGGTTTTGGGCAACACGGTGAGCCCGGCAAGCGATCTTTTCAGCCTTGGCAGCATCATGTATTTCATGTTGACGTGCAAGTTGCCGTTTCAGGGCAACACGATGGTCGACATGGCATCGTCGATCTTAACGTCGAACCCGACGAAGCCGTCTCAGGCGCGCATTGACGTGTATATCGATCCGAAACTCGAAGAGATCTGCATGCGCGCACTCGAAAAGGACGTGGCGAAACGATATCAGCATGCTGAGGATGTGATCCGCGATCTCGAAGACGCGCTCAAAAACATTTCCGAGGCGAGTTCGCCCAAGCCTCATAAGGGGATCGTAATCGGCGAGGCAGAGGAAGGGCTTGACACGGAAGGTTGTACGCGTTGTGCCTTTTCTGCGTACGACAGTGTTCAGAATCAGTCGACCTACGAAAATGCGCCTTCGCCCGTGGTGCCGCCCATGCCGAAGTCGTCTGACAAGCTTGAGGATGTCAGCGCGACAAGCGTTGATGCCGAGGAGTTTTCGGGTAAGCGCGAGATCAATTCGGATGAATGCACGATTATTGATCAGCGCGCCTATCAGGACGATGAAGAAGGCGCGACGAGCGTTCACATGTCAGCCGTTGCGGATGCAGTGCCGCTTTCGGCGTTGGGCGTGCCGGATAACAACGTGAATCCGCATGCCTCGACGGCGTCTGTGAATGCCGTTAATCAGCCTGCGCCTGTTGAGCTTAAGCGTGCTTCTGCCAACTTTGTTGCGTTAAATGCGGCGTCTCAGTCGATCGATGCCAATGCTACGCTCGATGGCGAAGGCAAGCCAGTCGATCCGATCGCTCGTGCCAAGTGGGAGCGCAATCATAAAAAGAAATTGATGTTCATGATCGTGGGCGGCGTGGCTTGTATCTGCACGCTGTTCGTGATCGTTGTGGTGCTGTTGAATCTGCTTATGGACGATTCAAAAAAACCGACGGATACAGACCACGTTATCACCGAGTCGAATACATTGCCGAAGGCTGAAAACGATGAGCCTGTCTTGTCGCAGTTGGAGATCTCTCAATTGTCGGACGTTGTGGCTAGTGCCGCGTACGATCAGGTCGTCTGGACGACTTCCTATGGCATAGCCTTTGACGCAGCGGTGGGTGAAGTGGATGAAGAGGGCGATGGCGCGGAAGGTAAGCCAGCGGATGTCGCTGACAAGCCGAGTGTGCAGGAACCCAAACGCGTTGCGGCGCCTGTCAAACGCGCTGAATCCAAACCTGTAGCCAGACCGGCAGCCACCAAGCCTTCGACGACGAAGACAACGTCCAAAAAGTCATCCGTTAGCGCGAAAAAGCGGATCGCTGATGCTCAAAGTGCCGAAGATTCTGGCAATATGGCACGTGCCTGTTCGATTTATAAGTCGGTCGTGAGCGATCCATCGCTCTCCAAAGAAGATCGTCTTAAAGTTCAAACGAAGATCCGCAAATGCGGCCGTGTCGTGCTCTAGGGTGTTGCCGTGTCTGTGCGCTCACGCCTTCGTCATGATCGCCTGCTTCGTATCACGTTTTGGAGCATTGTCCTCGTCTGTCTAGTCCTCGCCTGGTTTTGCTTTCATCCCATCGTTTGGCAGACCGAAGACAAGTTGATGGCTGGTACGACGATCACGTTGAATGCTGTCAGCGATTTTTTGATCGTCGTCGACTACGAAAGCTTTGAAGACTCTCCAGCCACGTTCGACAAAATGAATTTCTCGCTGGCTTGGCTCAACACGTTGCAGCAGGAGATCGGGCCGGTCAGCCTCGTGGATGCGGATGGCTTTACCGACGTCGATCTGAACCAGTATCGTTGTATCATTCTGACCCAATCGGCGTCTTCTCATGACGTTTGGGCGCCCAAATTGCGCAGCTATTTGGAGCGCGGTGGCGTGGTCATTCTCGAAATGCCTGAAGGCGCATTGCGTACCATTGCGTCGGCTGACGGTAAGGGTGGCATGCGCGCTGCGCAGAATGTCACGTACACTTATGGACTCGCGCCTGAAATTCATGCGGCACTTGCCACGATCGATCTGTCCAATCGTACTGAGGTCGTGGGTTCGGCTGGACCGCTCGAAGATTCCACCACGTATATGACCATCGACGGCGTGCCGGTCATGTATGAAAAGAAATATGCGACCGGTCACGTGATCACGATCGATTTCAATTATGGCATGTTGCTGACTTCGTTGCAGCAAGGACGTCCGCTCGACAATTTTGGTATTCGAAATTTGACTGAAACGCCCAAAATTGAGACGGCTGACCTGGCCATGCCTGACACCGTGTCGCTTGAGATCCCGCTCGCAGATGCGCTCGAACGCTTTTTGCTCTACGAAGTCGTGAACAGCGTCATGCCCGTCGTTGGCTTCTGGCCTTATTTTGACGGCATGATGGGTGCCATGATCGTCGCGCATCACGAACGTGCCATTGGTGACCTCGCCACGTGGATGCCCGAATACGAGGCTTCCTTCAAAGCGACGTCGACGATGTTCGTCACGTCTCCCAGTCAGTTTAGTGATTCTGGCTTGGATGCGCTTCACCAGTATCGCACAGA
This sequence comes from Myxococcota bacterium, assembly GCA_045643185.1. Lineage (GTDB taxonomy): Bacteria > Myxococcota_A > Bradymonadia > UBA4248 > UBA4248 > RGIG464. Next base: position 4,106 of record JAZUKH010000263.1, read on the forward strand.
AATTGGTCTCGCGTTTGATCTGAGTGAGCGCTCTCGTGCGCGTGTGCCAGTTGGGCCGCTGTCGTTTTCGCCCATTTGGCGTCGTCTCAACCTGTTTGAGCAGACCGAGTCGTTGCGCGAAACATTGGGCGAGTCGACGACGTTGTTGAGTAGTCAGTCTGTGGATGGACTTTGGGATCCGAATTATACACGCCCGTTTCGCATGCTCGCTGCGGCTGATTTCAGGACCGATGCGTCGTATCGTGCGCCGCTTGACCGATCTGGTTATGCTTTCATGACTGGGTTGCCTTTCATGCCTCTCGATATCAACGGTAAGATCTTTAATATTCTTGAATTCCCTGTCACGCACCCCGTGATTCAAAGCGACGAAGACGTGGAAGCACTGCAAAAAATGCTCGTTCAGAGCGAAGAAAGCTATCATGAATGCTTGAGCGTGACGTTCGAACCGAATTTTTTCATCGAAAATCCCAATTTGGACACATTTCGCGCGTGGAAACAGCTCTACCACATAGCGACAGAGCAGAATCACTGGGTGACGGGCATTCAGCCGTTCGTTCGCTTTGCGCGAGCGCGTTCTAACGCGGAGTTTAAGGCGCGCGAAGGCAGTATCATGATCGGAAACAAGCGCACACAGGTTTTGCGCCTTGAAACGCTTGCGCCCGAGGCCGGCATGATGGTGTCCGTACCAGCCAAGAATGGCCAAAAAGCGTTCGTTGAGGCGAGGCGTGGCGTGCATCGCGTGCGCGAAGACGCGCTGTTGTCGGATGTTCTCACGACCAAACCTGTTCAGGTGTTTGGGACTGAGCGCGTTCTCGTGCCTTTGGCCAAAGGTTTTAATGCCATCGACATCATTTATGAGGCTCAGCCATGAGAAACGAATCCGCTCTGACCGTTCGATTCAAAGCCGATATCATTCTCGTCATGTTGTTGGTGCTGATCCTTGGGCTTGTGGTGATCGCGCATCACCCGTTTGAGATGACGAGTGAGGATGCGCATGCCCACGCCATGATGCCGCCGCAAATGGGGATGGGGGAAGCCGTACTCGTGCTGCCAAGCACGAGTGAAGTGGCAAGCACTTTTGATGCTCTCGATTTTTCGTTTGCTTGGTATAACCTCATGACGCAGGAGATCGGTCCGTTTTCGATCGCTTTGGCCAGCGAAGTGACGGCTGAAACGTTTAGCGAAATGCGTCTGATCGTGATTCCGCGCAAGACTGCGCAGACGATGAGTGAGGCGCAGATCGAGTTGGTCGAAAATGCCGTGACGCATGGGGCTTCGCTCGTCGTCGAAATGCCGACGCCAGCATGGAGTTCGTTGACGTCTGTCAAACGTAAGGCCCAGGCGAATTCCGCGATTCGTCATTTCACGGATGCGCCCAATTCTCCGTTGACCGAATCGCTGCGCGATGCCCTTCTGAATTTCCCTCTTGCCACGCAGATCATGCGCATCGACGCGCTCGATAACGAAACTTTGGCTGTTTCTGATCAACTTCTTGAGATCGATGGTGCGATCGTGCACTACCATCGTGTGCATGGGGCTGGTCACGTTTTTGTGCTCGCATTCGACATGGGGCAGGCACTTACAGCTCTCGAACAAGGTCGTCCCAACGACGATTTTTCGCTCGAACCTGCCGAGGAAGGCGCGCTCACGACGACGGCCGACCTTGTTTTGCACGAAAAACTCAAGACGAACTTTATTCCGTACGCGGAGATCCTTAAACGTCACGTTCTGTTCTCGATTTGGCGCTTTTCGCCCCAGGCGACGCTCTGGCCGTTCCCGAATGCCGAAAAGTCGGCGCTCATTCTTACGCATGACGCCGCCCATATTGGTGATGCCGCCCAATACATCATCGAAGACGAGCAGAAGAACAACGTCGTGTCGACTTTGATCGCCTCGACCGAAAATACGAGTGGCAGTTGGCTCAACACCGTGCCAGCCAAAGGCCACGAGGTTGGCGCTCTGTTGATGCGTCCTCCCGTCGGTCAGTCATGGCGCCAGATTGGCCCCGATTTCTTCGCGCCCGTTCGCGTTGAACGCAACTTGGCCGCTCAGCGCAATCTCATCGCCCAGCGTACACGTAAAAACGTCACCACTTGTCGAAAACTCGCTCAGGTCTGGCAACATGATTACATCACGTCGTTCAAAGAACTCACAGCGGCCAAATGCCAGATCGACCTGTCATACGTTCCTGCCGACGCGCAGTACGGCTACCTTTTTGGCACTGGGTTCCCGTTCCTGCCCATGGATCGAGGTGGCCTCCCGTTCCCGATCTACGAGCTTCCGACGCTCATGACCGATAGTTCTAGCACAGCCATCGACCCACAAAACGCGGTGAAGTTGCTGCGCGAGTCAAACGACCTTTATCACGAGCCCATCGTCCTCAACTTCTCGGCTGACACCATGCGCGAACATCCGCATTATCAGGCCATCGATGCCTGGCAGCAGGTCATCGAGTATGCTCACCAAAATCACATCCGGCTTGCTACGGTTCAGGATTACATGCAGTATTTTAGTATCCGGAAGCAAGCAGCCATTCGCTCGTCGTTCAACGAAGCCAGTAAGGTTCTTTCCATCAGCCTTGATCTGCCCGAATCCGCGAACGCATACACCGTCGCTGTCCCAACGCGTACCGTCTTTGGGGCCATTCAAAACCTTACGCTCGACCAAAAGCCTTGTGATAACAAATTCCAGGCTACAAGCGGACTTCAGACGCTTGTGGCCGTTCCGCCTGGTGCGCATCAGCTCGATGTCGTGTATTAGTTTAGACTTTAGGATTGTTTGAGCATATCAATTGCTCCTTGGCGTTATGTTGCATATCGTTTTAAGGGGGCATAATACTGGTTTTGTCGATACCGCGGACTTGTTTGGACTATTGGTTTTCGCTTTGCGATAGCTTTAGCATGTAATGATCTGGCAATGGTTTTCTGAAGAGGTATGACTATATATGGATTTGATAAAAAATGAATTAATAGGTTGGAAAAAGTGGGAATTGTTTTGGCTGGTTTTGGCAACCACGATCATTACGAGCCTATCGGTTTATTGGAATAGCGAGGGAATGACTTTTGTTGCGGCGGTTTCCGGGTGCTTGTGCGTCATTTTGACTGGAAAAGGAAAATTGTCCGCTTATGTGTTTGGATGCATCAATTCGTTGCTCTATGCGATCATCGCTTATCGTTCGACTTATTATGGCGAAACGATGTTGAATTTGATCTACTATTTGCCCATGAATATCGTCGGGTTTTTCGCTTGGAAAAAACACATGGATGATAAGTGTCACGAAGTCATTAAAAAAGTGATGCCTTGGAAATGGCGTTTTGTGAATATATTGTTGATCGCGGCTGGAACTTATATATACGGACTTGTTCTTAAAGATAACGGATTTATTTTTACAGATCTGAATGACAGATTGCCTTTTGTCGATGCGTTTACGACCGTTTGTTCCGTCGTGGCAACGATCGTTTCCATTAAGCGTTTTGCTGAACAGTGGTGGATATGGATTGCTATCGATGTTTTCACGGTCTATATGTGGTGGGTCGATTATCAAGCAGGAAACAGCAACTTGTCCATTCTCCTCATGTGGCTGTTATATCTCGTCAATGCGATCATTATGCTCATTGTATGGACTCGTCGCGCTAAAATTGATAACATTAAAAAAGTATAGGATCGATAAAGATTAATATGAAGTATCGCGTTGGTATGTATGGCGGGACGTTTGATCCGTTCCATTTAGGGCATCTTGATTGCATCTTGCAGGCTGCTTCTCTTTGTGAATCTTTATTTATTGTCATGAGCGTGGCCAAAAATCGCTCCGAAATACCTTGGAAAGTCCGTTATCGATGGCTATATACAATTACAAAACACCTTTCGAACGTTAGTATAATAACGCTTACGGATGAATCAGAGTCAAAAGCGACTTACTCTCAAAAAATGTGGGATCGCGATGCCAAAATTGTTAAAGATAAAATACAACAAAAAATAGATATCGTGTTCTGTGGTAGTGATTATGACCAAACGAGCTTTTGGAATGTTTGTTATCCAGAAAGTGAACTTTATATCTTTCAAAGAAATGAGATCAATTCGACACAAATACGTCAAAACCCTTATCTTCACTGGGATTGGCTTCCTCGCGTTGTTCAGCCTTGGTATGTAAAAAAAGTATTGATTATGGGGGGAGAAAGTACTGGTAAATCAACGTTAACCCAGAATCTTGCATTGCGATTTAATACCAATTTTCTCGAAGAGACTGGACGTGATATTTCGGTACGTTCCGGTAGCGATAAACTCATGCTTGATGAGGATTTTACCGAAATTCTATTGCGTCATAAGTTGCGAGAAATGGAGTTCGTAAAACAGAGTCGATGCGTTTTATTTGTTGATACGGATGCTCTTGTGACGGAGTTCTACCTTTCGTTTCTTCAGCAACATTCACTTGAAAATGAACGATTAGCCCAAGCGATCAGTGCACTCAATCGATATGACTTGATATTATTCTTAATGCCCGATGTGCCATTTGTGCAAGATGGAACTCGGAATGGCGTTATTGAAGCTGATCGCGAAAAATACAGTCAGCAACTCATGGATCTGCTCGATAGATACCACGCCCCAGTCCAGGTGCTTCGTGGGGATTATCAAACTCGCTATATGACAGCCGTCAAATTGGTAAATACGTTGTTGGGCGTTTGTGCAGAAGATCAGATGCACTAACGTAGCCAGTGATTTTTGAGAGGTTGCCACGCAGCTTCGACAAAATAAGCCACGAGGTCGGGGAGTTGAGACAGGTTAAGAATGCCGTCTACATCGCCGCGTGCGGCGATGGCTTCAGGTTGGGTAGCATTCACCTGGTGTTGATGCAGGGCTGCCTTTTGGGCGCATAAAGCGGTCGTGTCGGCGCCGCTTGACTGAGCGCGTGCGATCTTGCCGTCGTAGAGTGTGCTTGACAGGACTTCGGGGGACATGACTTCGAGGCGCGTCAACACGGTGCCAAAGATCAGACTGGGTTCAAAAGGACGCCCTTTCATGGCATAGAAGCCCGCCCCTGATGCTTTGCGTAACAATATTGTGAGATGGGGCATTTCGCCCTCGTCCTGGGTCAACGTGCGCAACAGGTTGGCGCCGTAGCGAAGCAGGCCTTCGCGTTCGGCGACTTCACCGATGTCGAAGCCAGACACGTCTTGTAGCCAAACGATGGGCAGACCGCAATCACGGGCGAACGCGGTGATCTCGGTCAACTTGGTGATGCTGTCTTTGCCAAGAATGGCACCAAGACACTTGGGTTGGTTGGCAACAAAGATGACTCGCAGTCCGCGAACGAGCGCCTGACAGGCGAAGATCTCGTCGGCGAAGCCTTCGAACATGGGCTCAACGAGTGAGCCGTCAGCTAGGCGAGCAATAATGTCGATGGCGTCAAACGGTTGTTTGGCATCGACGGGTATGAGATCGTACAAGTCGTCAGCCAAAAAACTGGGTGAAAGTGGTTCGGCCTGGCGGTAATAGGCATTGGCTGAGCCAGGCAGCATGGCCATGATTTCGCGGAGTCGTCGGCACGC
>JAZUKH010000264.1:0-24408 GCA_045643185.1 Myxococcota bacterium
CGGCGGAAACCACGCCGTGGTTCGATACAGCCGAGTCCAAGACTTCAAACAAGGGTCTGTTCTTTGGCGACAACTGTGCGTTGCGCCATGAAACGAACGAGATCTGCGATGCCAACGCCGTCGTGACTTGCACCAATATGCGGGCTGTACGTTGCTACCCGGGCACCGACCACTGTGCCTGCGACTATAGTACCGAACCCGGCGGTGCAACGTTCGTCAATGAGACGGGCGTCGTTCAGCCGGTCCTGGGTAAGTCGGGCGAACCGTGTCAGTGTGATGGTACCGACGAAGCCCAGGAATGCGCGATTCAGTGCAACACTCACTGCCTCAAACAGTTTGGTCCAGACGAAAATAGCTATGCCCTCGCCTGCATACCCAACAACAACCAACCGACCACTACGACGTCGGGCGAAGACACGCCAGCGACGGTCGTCCACGACGGTCGCGACGAACATGGCAACTTTGTGTTCAACGGCCTTGACGAAAACTGCAACGGCATTCCCGACGATGAAGCCCTGGTACCGTGCATCATCACGCTTCCCGAATCCGTAGCCCCCTATCAATTCATCGATACCGATGGCAACGAAAAAGGCTTCGTGAATGGCGTCATCAACGAAATCAGTCCTTACGGTGACAATATCGAACGCTATGTCAGCTTTGCAAACTACACGGATGGCGAGATCAAAACATACCAAAAGACCCTTGATAAGATTCAAAATATAGACGGTTCGATTAACATTTGCCGTCTTGGCTGGCTGCAACCCAACAAAATCCTCGAAACGGATCCCACCACAGGCGTTTCGAGCATCAAATATGGCGAAAATCTTTGTGTTCCGCTCTACAAACCGCGCGCGCTTGACCTTTTTGGGGACGGCATCGATTCGAACTGCGACGGCGTCGATTACGATATGAACAACGTGGTTTATGTCACCCAGACCCAGGAGCAGTTGGACGGCCTTGTTGGTTTTTGCGACCCGACATCGACATCGAAATGCTTCTGTAACAATTCATCCATGCCTTGCAATGATCTTGGGGATGCCATTAATGCTTCAGAAAGTGAGACCAACAACTTCTATAAAGATATATTGCTATTATCATCTGGAGACATTAATATACCCACACCGATTCAAATTCCGGGCAACACACAAAAGCCGAATTTGTCCACGGGGAGTACGCTCAAGCCATCTATTGTAAACGATTATACAGGTTTACAAAAAGAACACATTCTGAATGCCTATCAATTTCATCGTGAACTGATTCGTCACAAACTGGATGGTGAAAATATTACTGACTACACGTATGGCTATGAAACAAGTAAGCTCAATACAGCAGTAGGCACGAGCGGTTATACATTTTCAAATGCCGACCATTACGAAATGCGTACCCCAAAAGAGCTGGTGCGAATTTTCGGCGGTTTTACACGAAACAGTTGGGACTCAAAAGCAAGTGATGAACGCCCACCCTGGATTAAGGATTTTCGTTGGATATGTCAATTCAGCAAAACAGAAAGCCAGAATAAAAGCACTATCAAATATGAAATAGAAAGCCTTACAAAGGATGATCAACGAACCTATTCGATGATAGAGCCCAGGGATAAGAACAAATTATCTTTAGGGTTGTATAATTTAAGTTTATCGATGAGCACCAAGGAGGAGACCCCGAAATCCAAGCGAGATGGCATTACCTTTACCGGTATTAATGGTTATTCCGGGGTGAATATTTTAACTTTTGTTAATACAGATTTATCCGTTGTAGCGCCCCAAGGTTTTAGTTTTAAGAATTATGAAAAATATTCAGACGATAGTGATTATCCGAAATTTGTCACTGCGCGCCCCGAACAAGCAACTTCAGGTTATCATGTAAACGGAAGGAGCAACACCAGACCAACTAATAGTTATAATAATTGCAAGCTTGGTATTGATGGAATTTCAGAGTACGAGTCCAAAAAGTCTGAGGTAGGACAAGGTGGCTTGGGACAACTAGTCTATTCAGACGGCGGAGGCAGTTTAAGTTCATCAGATGGTTCCAACGCCATAGATTACCTTGGCAATGAAGTTATGAATACTAAAGGCACATTAACCAACGAGAGTAGTCCCAACAGGGATAATGGATGTGAGCATAATTCTTTTAGTGACTATGGCTCATACCAAGGCGGTGCTGCAAGATCTTATAATAACGGCAGACTAAAAAATGATCAATTAAAAGGGGATCATGGAAAGTTTACCACGGAACATCCTTTCAGCTGGTTTGTACAAACGACAGGGAATGCGCTTTACATCAATTCCGATCGAAGCGGTGGTCGTGGCTATTATGGTGGCATCGGCGCCGGCGGCGGCGGCGCAGGCGTTTGGAAATGTGCAACAGTTAACGGATTTGGAGATGATACTTGTTTTGCTGCCAATGGCGGCGTGGGCGGTTGTGGCGGTATCGGCGGTGAAGCCGGTGGTACGGGCGGTTCTGCACTCGGCATCGTCATGACTTCAAACGCTGCCGATAGTCACACCATTTTAAATTTCGACAAAGCTAGCAAAATCAGCGTCACCAATGGTTTGGGGGGCGATTCACAAGTCGGCGCCCTGGGTCAGCCTGGAGGTATGGGCGGCAATCATCATGGTTATGCAAGAGAAACCAAACGTGCTTTATCTTGGCCCGATCAGGAATGTATCCGTTCTGGATGTGGCGGCGGCGGCGCGGCCGGTGGCATGGGCGGTGCAGGCGCGGCTGGCCACGTTGGTTGGCCTTATCCCCTCGTTCTCGTTTGCAACGTCGACAGTGCCAACTTCGACGACAATTTAGTAACCCTAAGCCAAAATGCACGCAGTTGCGGTTTTGAAATTCCAGAGAATATTTTGTTTGTCGAGAACTCGGACAATATGGAAATCACTTATCAAAAAGCAAGTTATGATAACTGTTCCAGCAAGTCACCTTTTAGTTACACTCCAACGGTTCACACTCTACCGATTTATAATATTATCGACATTCCTCTTACGCCTGCAGAAGAGTATAACATAGAAGGCTTGACAAGGGACGATAAGGTTGCTAAAGACAATTTTATAACATGTTCAGACTCTTATTTAGGCATTTCTAATAACATAAGTTATAATATCGAATTTTGTGGTCAAAAGAGGCAAACAAATTGCGCTGGCGAGTCATACAATTTATTATCAGATTATTATCATTCTGACATTTACATTTGCTCGCCCGATGCTGAAGGAGCAGGAACCGACAACCGCAAAGAAGACAGATCTATGTATACTGGCGACTGGGCTACTCAATATATCAAGACGCTCAAACCCGCCGACATCGGGGAGTATAACAACGCCGACAAGCGTGGAACGGCATTTCATCCCACTTTTAAGAATAAGTGATTCAGTCATTCAATCTAAACAAATTCAGTTAATTCCCAGAACATGGCGTTTCAGCCTTCGTTGAAACGCCATGATTAACCTTTTGGCAATACTTCATGAAAAAGTCATCTACACTTACATTAACCTGTTTTACCATTGCTTCCCTTGCACTTGCCGGATGCGGCGACGACGAAAGCACCCCGTCTGAATGCACGGGCGAGGATTGCGGCGACCAGCCTGCGGTCTGCGACCCCGCGTGCGCGGAGGGCGACGTATGCAAAGAAGGCCACTGCTATACCTGCTCATCAAGCGGCAAATGCTACCTCAACGACGTCGTCGTCGAAAAGACCTGCGAAAACTCGGACGAATGCGGCGCATACGAAATTTGTGAAAACCACAAGTGCATCCCCGACCCGAATCCGGATCGCTGCGACCCGGAATGCACCGACGGACAGATCTGCCAGGATGGCACCTGCGTCAATGCGACGCTGCTTTGGACGCTGTGCCAGAGCGACTCAGACTGCGGCATCACCAACGGCACGTGTACGTTCACGGTGGCGCCGTCCAAGCCGATGTTCTACAAGGGCAAGAAATACGGAAATGGCGAGAACATTCCGGTGAGCTTGCTCGATGAGCGCATCAACACCGAAAACTACAACGCCACACACAAATTTGCAGCCGCAGCCACGAGCACCATCGGTATCTGCACCCAGAACTGCTCGACCAAAAACGAATGCGAAGAAGGCTTCACGTGCCAACTCGTCGCCGAAGCTGATCCGATCTATCCGACTGACGTGCAACTCCCCGTCGATCTCCCCGAGGACGACCTTGCCAAACCGGGCTTTGCGGCGATCTGCCGACGCGTCATGAACGAAAGACTCGCCCAAGACATGCCTTACAACGCCGAGTTCTGCCATCAGGACGAAGAAACGTGCAAGGCGGCTGGCGGCATCTTCGTCGACGGCATGTGCCTGGACAAATGCGACCCTGACAACAATCAGTGTCCGTACACGTTCTCGTGCGAAGAGGTCGACGGCCAGAATGTCTGCATGCCGAACACGCACACCTGCACGGCGTGCCACGACGATGACAAGGACGGCTACGGCTACGGCCACTGCGTGCAGCAGGGCATCGACTGCAACGACGCAAACCCAGACGTCCACTACAACCGCGCAATGACCTGCGACGACGTCGCCGACAAGGCCGCGACCGACTTGAACTGCAACGGGCTGATCGACTACTTCGAAATGGTCGGCACGCCCGACAACTGCAATGCCTGCGGCGACACCTGCTACGCCAACCAGAGCGGCAACACCAGGGTCGCGTGCATTCCCAGCAACGGCGTGAAGATCGCCGACGACTGGCGCAAAACCGCCACGTTCGAAAACACGAGCGAGCTGCCCGAATTCAGCTGCGTTTTGACCTGCGACTTTGGCTGGGGCAACTGCTACGACACCGACAAGCCTAATGGCTGTGAAACGCAACTTTATGTCGACAAGACCAATACCGCCACGATGCGCGCCAGCGCCGTGAACGGCAACGCCACCGTGTGGGGGGTCGACAACGACGGCGACGGTTTCATCGGCGTCAACAACGAAAAATCCAAAGAACTCGGTGAAATCGTCTTTGATGGCGACAATACGTTGTTGTGCTGCGGCGATACCAGCCCGGTCAAAAGCTGTTACGAAGCCAACGCCGGCTGGAAAGCCGTCACGCGTTCGACCGACTATGTTCAGATTGAAAACGCCAAGTTGCCGTCAGCCTACGACGCGAACGATAACGCGTCGACGATCAACCCTGACAGCGTTGAACAATGCGACGGCATCGACAACGACGGCTCGCTCATCCTGACTCAGTCCTTAAAATTACCGGATTGCAAATCCTATTGTGCCAACAAGGACATCGACTGCAAATCGCTCAAGATCGAAGTCGACGGCAAATACGAATTCAACCCGTATTGCGACGCCACGCCCGACGGCTCGGCGGAAACCACGCCGTGGTTCGATACAGCCGAGTCCAAGACTTCAAACAAGGGTCTGTTCTTTGGCGACAACTGTGCGTTGCGCCATGAAACGAACGAGATCTGCGATGCCAACGCCATCGTGTCGTGCACCAATATGCAGGAAGTGCGCTGCTTCCCGGGCGATGACCACTGCGCATGCAGCTACGATCCTAATACAGGCATCGTCCAGTATCATACGGAAGCGGGCTACCTCGGCAAGCTGGAATATAAAGTCAAAACCGCCATGGGCGATGTCACCACGATCATTTGTCAGTGTGATGGCTCTGACACGGAGGAGAATTGCATTGTTCAGTGCAACACGTTCTGCGTCAAAAAATACGAAGAAGGCGAAAACAGCTATGCCCTAGCCTGTACGCCCAACCGCAATAAAGCGGCCACATCAGACGAAACGGACAACAAGGCGCCCCAAGATGGCATCGATGATAAGGGCAATTTCGTATTCAACGGTATCGACGAGAACTGCAACGGCATTCCCGATGATGATGCCATGGTGCCCTGCCTCATCACCCTCAACGAAATCCAATCGCCTTACCAGTACACGGATGCTAATGGACAGGAACTAGGCTTCGTGAATGGCGTCATCAACGAAATCAGTCCTTACGGTGACAATATCGAACGCTATGTCAGCTTTGCAAACTATAACGATGGCACGATCGAAAAGTACCAAACGCTTCTGAATAGCATCAAAAATGTTGATGGTTCCATTAACATCTGCCGTCTTGGCTGGCTGCAACCCAACCAAACCATCGAAACGGATCCAACATCGGGCATTTCGAGCGTCAAATATGGCGAAAACCTTTGTGTCCCGCTTTACAAGTCGCGTGATTTTGACTTCATGGGTGACGGTATCGATTCGAACTGCGATGGCGTCGACTACGACATGAACAACGTGGTTTATGTATCCACCGATTCGGAACAGCTGGACGGTATTGAAGGCTTTTGCGAAACCCCAACGTCAGCAGAATCAACGTGTTTCTGTGATAATTCATCAAAACCCTGCAATAATTTGCACAAAGCGATTAATATTTCACAAAATCATACGCGTAATTTCTTTAAAGACATTCTCATTTTGTCAAACAAAGAAGTTAACATCTCAAGTTCTATTCAGATTCCGACCTTAACTAAAAGCCCGAATTTACCCAAAGGCAATACTTTAACACCATCTATCGACAACGACTACACAGGCTTACAAAAAGAACACATCTTAAATGCCTATCAATTTCATCGTGAACTCATTCGCCGAAAAAAAGATGGTGAGAATATCTATGAATATAATTACGGCTATGAGGTGAGCGTTAGCAACACTGGATCAAGCACGAGCGATTATTCATTTTCGAAATCTGATACTTACGAAATGCGTGTACCAGCAGAGCAAGTGCGTATTTTTGGTGGTTTCAAAAAAGATAAATGGGAAGATGAAGTCAACAAACGCCCAAATTGGATCAAAGCTTATCGTTGGCTACCCGAGAACAAACAAAGCAAAATCATCTATAGCATTACGGATAAAGACGTCACTAGCGGCAACGATTTAACCTTTGTGATGATCGAGCCGAAAAATGCCGCTACCGCCAACAACGAAGAGACGAAGTTCACCGCCAACAAACTCTCACTAGGCTTATATAATTTAGATTTATCAATTACCGCAGAAAAAGTCAGTGAAATCCCCAAAAACAAACGTGACGGCATCACGATTACGGGCATTAACGGCTATTTAGGTATAGACATTTTGACATTTGTCAATACGCATTTAAGTGTCACAGCCCCCAGTGGTTATAGTTTCAAGGATTATCCGCTTGACAGTAATAATTACGAGAAAATATTCTCTACTGGTGATAACAAAGACGATTTCAATTATTACATGAGCAACGGGGACGTGATCAACAGCAATAAGGTCAGACCTCCCCAGGCTTATAGCGCAGCACACAAAAAAAATAATACCGACGATATTCGCAAGACCCCGTCTTCTAATTCTTGTAGTTTAGGGATAGAGGGCGTCAATGCTTACAAATATCAAGGCGGCAGTGGAGGCATAGGCGGTCTGGAACATGCCTATGGGGGTACTAATTATGCCGGCAGAAATGGTGCACGGCCCACGAATTATCTCGGAAATCCTATCACATCCGATACAGGCGGAAAAGGCGCAGACCTGGGATGTGATAAGGGGGATGATACATGCAATTCTAATAACTGGGGTGGACGCGATTGGGAAACCCATAGACCCGGTTCCCCAGCCACCCGTTCTCTCAACCTGACGAACGTTAATTTTAATGGACAATATGGTGAATTTACAAACGATCATCCGTTTTCCTGGCATCCACAGTTAGTTAATAATTCACTTTACATCAATTCCGACCGAAGTGGCGGACGCGGCTATTATGGCGGCATCGGCGGCGGCGGCGGCGGCGGCGATCCATTCCAGTGTAGTGCAAATAACGATACAGATAATGAAGCCTGCTCTGGCGGCAATGGCGGCACGGGCGGGTGCGGCGGTATCGGCGGCGAAGCCGGCGGCACGGGCGGTTCTGCCTTAGGCATCGTTATGGCATCTCATTCAGCCACAAATCTCACCGTCTTTAACTTTGACAAAAATAGCAATATTCTAGTCCAAAATGGCCTCGGTGGTGATTCACAAGTCGGCGCGCTTGGACAACCAGGTGGTATGGGGGGATATCACGAAGGCTATTCTCGCGAAGGACCGCCCTTTAATCGCGATCACGAATGTGTTCGTTCCAGCTGCGGTGGCGGTGGCGGCGCAGGTGGTATGGGCGGCGCAGGCGCGGCTGGCCGTGTCGGCTGGCCTTTCCCACTCGTCCTCATTTGCGACGTTCCAGGCGTTTCACTTTCAGATAAAGGCGTTACGCTTTCTGAATCGGAAGCTAAAGAGCAAACGCAATACCGACCTGCACTCGATTGCGGTTTTAAACTTCCTTCCTATATTCTGACTGCTGGTAAGGACACCACTTATATGGCCGTTAATTACCAAAAAGCTGATTATAATAATTGTAGCAGCAAGTCGCCTTTTGCGCTGAAAGTCGATGCAACAACCACCAAAATGATGCCAATTTACAACATTGTTGATATTCCACTTACGCCATCCGATGAGTTTGCCATCGATCATCTCATGACTCGTGAGGACTCAACGGGTGGATCCAGCTTCGTTGAATGTGACGACAAGTATTTAGGCTTTAATAACGGTAGGAAATATAAGATCGATTTTTGTCGAAACAATGCAGAAATCAAATGTCAAGGCGAAACTATTAACCACTTAAGTGATTTTTATAACGCCTCAACTTATATCTGTAGCCCAGAGTCCACCAATCCAGCATCCGACGACAGCGTTCCGGAAGATAAATCGATGATTACGCAAAGCGACGCCTGGACGTCTGGTTTTGAATGGACTGTTCAGTTCATTAAAGTACTTAACCAGTCCGATATCGGTCAGTACGGTACGAATAACGCGGGAACAGCGTTTCATCCTTATCTGAAAGACCAAAATTAAGTTATTCGAACGAACCAATTCGTATCCCCTCTCTGTTCTGGCGTTTCCCCGCAGTTTGGAACGCTGGCCTCCCCTCGGAGACAACAAACCATGAAAAAATCATCCGCACTTACATTAACCTGTTTCGCGATCGCAAGCCTGATCGCCGCCGGTTGCGGCGACGACGCCACCGAAAGCACCCCGTCTGAATGCACCGGTGAAGGCTGCGACGAACAACCTGAAGTCTGCAACCCGGCCTGTGAGGAAGGCGACATCTGCCGAAACGGCCATTGTTACACCTGCAACTCGAGCGGCAAGTGCTACCTAAACGACGTGATCATCGACGACCGGTGCGAAACCAAAGACGACTGCGAGGCCGGCATGATCTGTCAAGACGGCGACTGCTTGCCAGACCCGAACGCCAGTGCGTGTGACCCAGCCTGTGTCGACGGTCAGGTGTGCACCAACGGCACGTGTGTGAACGCAACGCTGCTTTGGACGCTGTGTCAGAGCGACTCAGACTGCGGCATCACCAATGGCACGTGTACGTTCACGGTCGCGCCGTCAAAACCGATGACCTACAAGGGCAAGAAATACGGAAACGGCGAGAACATTCCGGTGAACCTGCTCGACGAGCGCATCAACACCGAAAACTACAACGCCACGCACAAATTTGCAGCCGCAGCCACGAGCACCATCGGCATCTGCACCCAGAACTGCTCGACCAAAAACGAATGTGAAGAAGGCTTCACATGTCAACTCGTGGCCGAAGCCGATCCAATCTACCCGACTGACGCGCAGCTCCCCGTCGATCTCCCCCAGGACGATCTAGCCAAGCCAGGCTTTGCGGCGATCTGCCGACGCGTCATGAATGAAAAACTCGCCCAAGACATGCCTTACAACGCAGAGTTCTGCCATCAGGACGAAGAAAAGTGCAAGGCGGCCGGCGGCGAGTTTGTTGACGGCATGTGCCTGGACAGCTGCGACCCTGCTAACAATCAGTGTCCATACACATTCTCGTGCGAAAACGTGGGTGGTAAGAACGTCTGCATGCCGCACACGCACACCTGCACGGCGTGCCACGACGATGACAAGGACGGCTATGGCTATGGTCACTGCGTGCAACAGGGCATCGACTGCGATGACGCGAACCCAGACGTCCACTACAACCGCACGATGACGTGCGCCGACGTCGCCGACAAAACCCCGACCGACTTGAACTGCAACGGCCTGATCGACTACTTTGAAATGGTCGGCACGCCCGACAACTGCAATGCCTGCGGCGACACCTGCTATACTGGCCAGAGCGACAACACCCAAATTGAGTGCATTCCCAGCAACGGCGTGACGATCGATGAAGACTGGCGCAAAACCGCCTCGTTCGAAAACACCACCAAGCTGCCCGAATTCACCTGTGTTTTGAACTGCGACTTTGGCTGGGGCAACTGTTACGACACCGACAAACCCAATAGCTGTGAGACACAGCTTTATAATGACAAAACAGCCGACACCGAGTTGCATGCGTCCGCAGTGAATGGCAATGCCACCGTGTGGGGCGCCGACTACGACGGCGACGGCTACATCGGTGTCAATACCCCCAAAACCCGTGAAACGGGCGACATCGTCTTTAATGGCGCACACACGTTGTTGTGCTGCAATACCGACACCGACAACAAATGCTACGAAGCCAACGAAGGCTGGAAATCCGTCACACGTCCTACCAATACCATTCAAGTGGAGAACATCAAGTCCCCGTCTTCCTACGACGTCAACGACGAGGATGCAACCATTCACCCCAACGAGCCTGAACATTGTGACGGCCGTGACAACGATGGCTCGCTCATTCTGGCCCAATCCCCCAAATTGCCAGATTGCAAAACCTATTGTGCCCTCCCAGACATCGACTGTAAGTCACTCAAGATCGAAGTTGATGGCAAATACGAATTCAACGCGTATTGCGACGCCACCGTCGATGGTTCCGCTGAAACCTCGTTGTGGTACGATACGTCTGATAAGCAGAGTTCGAACAAGGGACTAGGCTTTGGTGATACCTGCTCTTTGCGTCATACCACCAACGAAGTCTGCGACCCGAACGCCATCGTGTCGTGCTCCAATATGCAGGAAGTGCGTTGCTACCCGGGCACCGACCACTGCGCATGCAGCTACGATCCTAATACAGGCATAGTTCAGTATCTTACGGACGCTGGCTACCTCGGCAGGCTGGAATATAAAGTCAAAAACGCCATGGGCGAAATCACCACGACGCTCTGTCAGTGTGATGGCACCGACACAGATGAGACATGCATCGTTCAATGCAACACGTTCTGCGTCAAAAAATACGAGAAAGGCGAAAACAGCTATGCGCTCGCCTGTACAGCCAACCTCAATCAAGCCGCGACCTCTGAAGACCCAGGCGCCACAACCGTCAAAAAAGATGGCATGGACGACAAAGGAAACCTCGTGTTCGACGGCTACGATGATAACTGCAACGGGATTCCCGATGACGACGCCATGTTACCCTGTCTGATCACGCTCACCGACGAACAGGCCCCCTATAACTACGTCGACGCTTCGGGACAGCAATTCGGCTATATCACCGGCGTCAGCAACGACGACGCAACGCGCTATTCGCTCTACAGGAATTACGCGGATCACGAGAATTACGACCGCTTGTTTGAAAGCGACGAAAAATCAGCGATCAGAAACGCAGACGGCTCCATCAATATTTGTCGTTTAGGCTGGTTGCAACCCAACAAAAAGCTCGTCACAGATGCGTCTGGGAATGCCAGCTACACCTACGCTGCCCCCAAATGCGTACCGCTCTTTGAACCACGCCAATTTGACTTCATGGGGGATGGCGTTGACTCGAACTGCGACGGCGTCGATTACGATCTCCAAAACGCCGTGTACGTCGCCAACAGTAACGTTCAGCTCTCAACCGGGTCAATTTGCAAAGGCAGCGCTTGCAAGTGCGATTACCATGCTGCGAGCACCCCAGGCGCTGACAGATATCCCACGCCTTGTGATAGCCTGACGACCGCAATCAAGGTTGCGCCGGACGATGCACGCTTTTTCTACAAAGACATTATCATCCTGAACAGCGAAACGATCTCACTCAGTTCGGGCATTGAAGTACCCAGATTTAACAAACAACCGAATCTGCCCACAGCACAGCTGCTCACCACGCTGACTGAC
The DNA here is from genome assembly GCA_045643185.1 of Myxococcota bacterium. Lineage (GTDB taxonomy): Bacteria > Myxococcota_A > Bradymonadia > UBA4248 > UBA4248 > RGIG464. The sequence continues at coordinate 12,044 of JAZUKH010000264.1, forward strand.
GCGAGCCTTGGCGAATCCGCCGCAGTGAATCACTACAACCTCGTGGAAGGTTCGACCAAATTGATTCGAAACGGCCACATTCTCTCGCCCTACGCCCTTCATCGCGAATTCATTCGACGAAAACTTCAGGGCGAAGATATCAATCAGTATCTGTTCGCCTACGAAAAAATTAATGATGAGGTGGGCGTCGACACCGTTGAGGGCTACGAGCACGGCGCCATTTATGAAAAGCTCGTTCCGGACGAACAAGTTCGCATTTTTGGCGGTTTCCAAGCCACCTACAAAGCTGCCGATGCCAAACCCTGGGTTCCGAAAGCTCAATGGAATGCGAGCAAGGGAAGCACGTCGTCGATCGATTATACCATCAATACGGTCAACGCCCAGACCTACGCGATGTTTGCACCGCCTGCCACCACGACCAACACTGACAATCGCCTGTCACTCGGCCTGTACAATCTCAAATTGACGATGCAAGCAACGTCAACCCAAAAAGCGCAACTCAACGGCACGACATTCACGGGCATCAATGGCTATCAGGGCATCGAAAAGCTGACGTTCAAGCAGACCACGCTCGACATCAAGGCACCGAGCGGCTATAGCTTTACCAATGATGAGAGCGACCTTATCGTGACGCCCAACCGCCCCAAGCAAGCCAAATCAGGGAGTCACGAGGCAGTTTGCGAAGTAAATACTGATGCCTTGCCGACGAATAGCTGTGATTTTGGTGTCAAGGACGTCAAAACAGAAACCAAATCTGGCGGCGCCGGCGGACGAGGCGGTTATTCCAAAGCTGGCTGCAGCTCCCCGTCCCCGACAGCAGGTCAACAAGGATCCCCATCCTACTTTTACGATGTCCTCAAAAAAATAGACGTCTACACAACAGCAGGTGGCCAAGGTGGCGTATTGGAGCAAATAACCGGTGGTTGCGCCCACGACGATTGGGGCGATGAAGACTTTAATAAGATAAACTCCCAAGGTAACCCAGGCAGTCAAGGTGACCCGGGGACACACGGTGCATTTGGCGAGTCCACCAAAAAATTTAGCTGGACGCCCAAAATTGTGAATAAAGCCCTGTATATTGACTCGGATCGTTCCGGCGGACGTGGTTATTATGGCGGCATCGGCTCGGGCGGCGGCGGTGGCGGCGTCTTTCGTTGCGTCAAACAACATGGTGCCGCTAACCGTTCGTGCTATGCTGCTAACGGCGGTACGGGCGGCTGTGGCGGCGAAGGCGGTGAAGCCGGCGGTACGGGCGGCTCGGCCTTCGGCATCGTCGCACGCTCCACTTCCGCGACATCCCAGACCGTCATCAACTTTGATGAAACGAGCAAAATTAGTGTCACGAACGGCATCGGCGGTTCTTCCCAGCTCGGTGCTCTCGGACAAAGCGGCGGTATGGGCGGAAATCACAACGGCTATGCGCGAGAAAAGCATGCTTTGGCTTGGTATGATATGGAATGCATCCGTTCAGCCTGCGGCGGCGGCGGCGGTGCCGGTGGTGTCGGCGGTTCCGGCGCAGCCGGGCACGTCGGCTGGCCTTTCCCCCTCGTTCTCATTTGCGAAGTCGACTCATCCAAACTCTCGGATCTTAACGTGAGCGAAATTGGCGGCCAACAACTCAAATCCTGTGGCTTTAATATTGATCCTCGTCTCGCCAACGCAGAACAAGACAATAAAGATAATGGCGCCATGGCGGTGACCTATCAAAAAGTCAATTACAACAAATGTGACAAAAACTTCGTCACAACCCTGTCACTCAAATCCAATATCACGCCCATCAGCAGCATCGTCGACATTCCGCTCACGCCAGTCGAAGACTTCACCGTAGACGGTCTGACACGTGACACACATTACTATGGCAAAGATAATTTTTCATCCTGCGAAGACCCGCTAACTAAAGCTACCGTAAACATCGAGTTTTGTGGAAGCGCGCGTGAGAAGAAATGCGTTGGTCAAGACTCAGTCTATCCGAACATGCCAACGGTCTGCACGCCTGTCGATACCTCAAGTTCAGTCGTCGACCAGTCCATGTTGACGTCTGGTACCCATTGGGCGCATCAATACATCAAGGTTCTGAGCAAAAACGACCTTAATCAAAAGGTTGAATCCGATCTCTAACCCTGTCGTGGGCCCTGCCAGGCGAGGGGGTCGCGGCGTATTTCCCCCACAAAGTGGGGGGAATAGCCGCGCAGGGGGACACTTCCCCCTCATTCAAAATCAAAGAAGCATCGTCCGAATCAATATTCTGACGATATCCAGAAAATAAGGATCTTTATATGTCAAATCATTTTAGATACGCATTATTAGCCTTGGCAGCGATGACGATCGCCGGCTGCTCAGACGATAAAAAGCCCGAAGCCACGTCACTATGCAACGAAAACACGTGTGGAGAAAACGAAACCTGCAACGACCAGACGGGATTATGTGAGCCCAACATGGGTTGCGTGAGCGACGAAACGTGCAACGGCAAATACTGCCATAACGGCACGTGCGTGGAATGCGTGCGCGACGACCAGTGCGCCGACGCCCAAAAGTGCCGCAACAACCAATGTGAATACGAATGCAGCGAAAACAGCCAGTGCGACGGCTATTGCGCCGACCACAAGTGCCAGGCCTGCACCTCCCGGTCGCAATGCGACGACGGTGATCTTTGCCGCAACGGCAAATGCCTCGCCCCGAGCGAAACCAACATCGAATGCGAAAGCGACGATGATTGCAGCGACAACAAGGTCTGCAAGCTCGAGAACAACCAGTGCGTGCGCTGCGTCGACGAAGACGACTGCACGAACAACGAGATCTGTCGCTCCGACAACACCTGCGGTCCCGAATGCACGAGCAACGCGCAGTGCGACGGCTTGTGCATCGATACTCGCTGCGTAGCCTGCAACACGAGCGAAGAGTGCGGCGATGACCTCATCTGCCACCTCGGCGCGTGCAAAAGCCCGGGCGATCTGCCCGAAGGCACCTGCAACACGAAAGCGGACTGCAAATACTACAACGTCGGCAATATTTGCGACCACAACCAGTGCGTTGAATGCGTTGAAAACAACGACTGTGCCGAGAATGCTGACGCCCCGGTGTGCAGCAACAACCAGTGCGTTCAGTGCAATGACGACACGAACTGCGCCGGCGACGCGCCGGCCTGTGTTGACCACGTCTGCGTGGAATGCGGCGACAACACCTACTGTGCAGCCAACGAAGGCGGCAACAACGTTTGTGACCGCGAAACGACCACGTGCGTCTTCTGTGCGTCCAATGCCGACTGCCAGGACGACCTCGTGTGCGTCGACAAATCGGAATGCAAGGTGGAATGCGCAACTGACGACGACTGCGATGGCGACCGACGCTGCAGCCAAAACGCCAACATGGTCAACAAACGCTGCGGCGAGTGTTTTTCGAACGAAGAATGTGCAGAGAGCGTCACAGGGGCGATCTGCGACCTGACGAGCTATCGCTGTGTCGAATGCCTCGATAATACGCAGTGCAGCGCTGACAACAAGATCTGCCAAAACAACACGTGCGTCTTTGAATGCGATGACACGCACGCCTGCTCGAACGCATCCACGCCTTACTGCCTCGACAACCACTGCAAGCAGTGCCAGACGAACGACGACTGCACGGTCGACGGCGAAGTTTGCCACACCGACAAAGGCGCTCAGGACAACACTTGTCACGATACATGTTTCGACATTGCCTGCCCCACCAACTCGACCTGCGTGCCCACGAAAGTCGGTGCCGACGGCTTCGGCGTCTGCGAAAACTTTTTGTGCAACTGCAAAGACAGCGAGATCTGCGTCGAATCCTCTATCGGCAATACCCTCTGCACGACGTCGAAAACCTGTGATGCGAAGCTGGACAGTGACTGCGACGGGACCAACGACGTGGACGAAGCTGGCGAAGTGCTTGACCAATGCCCGTACAATCCCAACCTTCAGACGCTGAGAGACGGCCAGAGCTGCAACCTAGATGGCACCAACGTCTTCGAGATCTGGCACGCCACGGATCTTAACGTCCTGCGCGAAACGCTTGCCACAAATCCGTCGGTGAGCAAAGTTCGTCTCATGCGCAACATCAACCTGTACGACGCCCTGACCGCCCCAGAAAACGACGTCAAGCGCCGCAATTTCCAAGCCGTCAACAACATCGCTATCAACGATGCAACGTGTGCCATTCGTTGGACCCCGATCGACCTTTCGGGCATCGACTTCGACGGTCAGGACCACACCATCACGGTTCAGGCGCCGTCCCTCACCGATCCGTCAGTTGGCGACCTCTGCGCCACCACGTTCCCGATCTTTGGCCAGGTTGACGACGCCCAGATTCATGCCCTCAACCTTTACTTCAATGCCCGTGGCTGGAGCAAAGCCTCGCTGGCTCGTGAGGTCAAAGCGTCAACGATATATGACATCGACGTCACAGCAAACGTCACGCTCGAACCCACAGCCGTCTTCGACGAACCGGGCGGCGAGGAAGAAGATGTCAAATACCATTACGGCATCATCGCGTCCCATGCCGAGGACAGCGAAATTCATCACATTCACTACAAAGGCTCTATTAACCAAAGCGGCACGCCCGCCACAGCCACGATCGCCGGCTTCGGCGGTATCGTCTATCACGCCTCGAAAACGCAACTCCACGACCTCACACTCGAGATCGCACGCGCCAATTCAAACGTTCGCAACCTTTCATTCGTGCTGGGTCAACCAACCAACGGCACCGTCGTCAAAGACTTCAAAACCAAAGTCGATACGCTCATAACCAATAATGTCACCGCCGTTGGTCTGTTCGCCGCCAACAGCACGGGCACGACCATCATCGGTAACGAAACCCAGGATGCCGACACGACCAACATCGAAGTCAAATCCATCACCGCCACGACCCCCGACAAAGCCTCTGCGATCGCCTTCACCGGGGATGTCGACAAAGACACAAGCCTCTATAATATCAACCTCAAACTTGGCGATATCGAAACCAATGCCAAATTAACCGTACGCTTTTTGAGTCTTGGAGAGCTTTCCTCGCCCGTCAAGAATTTCCACGTCACAACAGGAAAGCTGACTTCGACAAACGAACTTGCCTACCTGCCATTTGCTTTGGTCGATACAACCGCCAATGACATAAGCCTGGAGAATGTGACACTTGATCTAGGTGACATCACGCTACAGACCAAGGCTTACTTCACGCCTATTGAAAAACTTCAGTCAAGCGTCGAAAACTTCAAACTCAAAGTCGGCAATATCCAGGAGGCATTATACGTTTGCGGTCTGGCCCATAACATTGAAAACACAACCCCCATCCATATCCAAGACGTTGATCTTGAGTTCAGCAATATTGATCTCCACACTTCAGCAACGGACAACTGGGGATTCTACGGTTTATCTTACAAATATAACGACAATAACCAGCTCGAAGACTTCAATATCATTGACAACTTCAAACTCAAGACCGGTGTGATCACATTCAGCTCTGGGGATAATGGTATACGAGGCATCAGTGGTCTGGCACATAAGAATATTAACAAAACCAAGGTTTCGAATATCGATATTCAATGGGGTAAGATCAAACAAGCTATATATGTTTATGGTCTGACGTCAGGGAATATCTCCAATAGCACGCTCGAAAACATCCAAATCAAATTTGACGACATCGACACGCCGTCTAATAAAGCGACATTTTACGGTCTATCAACGCAACTTTCATCCACGCTCAATACGCTTAAACTCGAAGCTGGGCACCTGAATCCCTCGGACATTTACGTACTTTCCAAAACGATTTCCAAAGACGCAAGTATCACTGACGTAACGCTGATCACCAAATCAACGCTTCTCAATTCCCCGGCCAATACGGGGGTGACTGGTATTGCAGAAAATGTCGAAGGTTCAATCACGAATGCCCAAATATATATCGATGGCGATATACGCAATTATCATTTTAGACCATTCAAAAGCTTTTTGAATCAAGGCACGCTGAATGGCGATTTCATCCTTAAAGCCGGCCTAAAGCTCGATCGTGATGAAGAAGGAAACGTCAAATTTGATGAAAATGGCCACGCCATCCTCGCCAAAGACGACTCAGGTAATATCATTCGATATAATATCGAAACAACAAATAATTTTTATGGACTTACTGATTATGTCAAAAGTGATATTACCACCAATATCGACCTTCAATTTGGAAACATCAAGTGTGTAAAAGACTTTTTTGGTTTTTCGTACAATCCGCAAAACCGAATCACAGGCAATATTCATATTGACACAGGTAACATTCAAACAGGAAGCTTATGTGGTTTCTATGGTGCCGATTACACATTGGGCTATCCAACGATCGTTGGCAACGTTGACCTCAATTTTGGCAATATTGAAATAACCAAACAGCCTACCCAGAATGACTTTAAAGCAGCATCCGTCAACGCCTTCGGTCTAGCCTGCGATTTTTCAAACTTCGATGGCAAACTTAATATCAATATCGGCAATATTAAAAACGCCGGTTACGTAACAGGGGCTTGTCACGAAATCAAAAGCGCTCATGACATACATGTCAAGCTCGGCGACATTCAACAAACCAATTTTTCTTCTGCCGTTCAAGAAAAAACTTATATTTATGGTTATCTCAGTGGTCTCGCCAATATCATTTCAGGTCCTACGAGAAATATTTCTATCGAAATGGGGAGCATCAAAACACCATTTTATGTTTGTGGTATAAGCAATACAAGCTCGAGTGCGTATATTGAGAATATCCAGGTCAAAGTTGGAAACATCGATATGATCAGCTCATCGTTCTCCAGCGACTCTCACGGTGACGTTGACGGTTTTATCCGAGGAATCTCTTCTGCGGCCGAAATTCATAATGTCGATATCAATCTTGGCGATATCTCGCTCCGTAACGCGTACCAGACCTGGCTCTTCGGCTACGACTATAACACCTCCGTTAAAGCCGACGGCATTCGTCTACATGTAGGCAATATAACGGGCGCAGGCAGCGCTGGTTTGACCCGTACGCTGAAATATAACTTAAATAATGTCGCCTTCGACGCCGGCCTGATCAAAGCATCCACGCCCTACGCGATCTCAGGAACCACTGGCAATGCTACACTCTCCAATGCTGTCATTTATGCCAACTATGACGTCTCCCACAAACCAACGTCTATTGGTGGTCTCATCAACACGATCAACGATTCGACGACCAAACTGACGCTGCACAGCGTCATGTCGGCCATTCGTTTCGTGAACGGCACCAACGAGGTCTCCGACTATCCATTCCTTTTTGGCAGTATTAACGATAAATTCCTCAGCGATGGTGGCTACATTGACATGACCAGCGTTTACAAACCCGACAATAAGGTCTTCGATTTCAAGAATCTGTACTGGATCAAACGCAACCCCAACGATGTCGCCTCGGATAAATTCCTCTACGATTCCGGCAACAAAAAGTTCTATTACACGGGCCTTGACCGCACCGCGCCGTTCGCCGTCGTGGACGCCAGCTTCGGCACCAGCACCGATCCTTCCCAGACCCTTTCGGGTTGCGAATCCGTATCCCTCCCGTCCTGCAACTCGCCTTGGTCAGACACCACCAAAAAGTTCGAGGAAGGCACCAAGAAAATCCTGCTTCCTTGGCTCAAAGACCTCGACATGAATGAACTACCAAGTGACGCAAGTTCAACGACGTTGTAATTCGTTTCAAGTCATTCGGTCTAACGGCATTCGCCGTTAGACCACACATCGTAATTCGTTTTTAGTCATGCGGGCTATCGGCATTCGCCGATAGCCCGCACTTGTCATTCAAAAAAGCTTAGCTTTAAAATCGCTCCAGCCCTTTATCGGCCTAGAGTTTGGACATAGCCAACTTTTTTAATTAGGCTGTGCAACGCCCACACGCTCAGCGATCGTCACCGTGACATTTGTCATTGGGCAGTCACTGCCAGACATACTTCCAAGTTTGACCGTGTCATAGATTTTTCCATTATTCACGGTAAATTTGCCAGTCTCAAAGGTCGAATCTGACAAGGAACTCCCCGCGCCCCAGTACCAGCCGATCACGGAACCTGTATATCCCTCTTTCATGACCGAAATATCACCAAATTTCGCCTGAATGCGTTCCGCGACAACGTTATAACTCGTCTCACCACGAACGAAGCCATCAAAATCACCTCTGGGAGAAACAATAATATCACCATACTGAATTGAGACCAGTGGCGCGTCACTGGATTCAGTGCTAGTAATGCTCAGATCTTTACTTAAAACATTGCTAAATCCAGTTGTATAAAATGCGGCATTGACATCGCCGTAGACCATATTGATATTAGAAACATTTCCACCGATCTTATTTGCCAGACCATTAAAGAAACGAATAACTTTGTCCGTAGAGAACGAAACCTGCGTTACATTACCGACATTGAGTGTCACATCGTGGGGATTGGTAGCACTATTGCTTAATCCGTTAAATTGCCCAACGCCAGTAATATTACCATAGCTTATTGACAGTTTGCCCTTGATATTATTGTAGTCATACGAATTGGTAAAACCATTAAAATACAAATCACTCGCGCTATTATTGTATGAAAATACAAAATCTTCGTCTGTGGAACGCATCTCAATATTTCCGGTAGAAATGCTCACATCCTTCTCAAATTTTGGAGTATATGATTCAAAACCGCCATAAAACTTAAAAGCTTTAATATTGCCCGCAGTGACTGAAATATTGTCCTTAAATGTCGAAGATAATTGCTGAGCAATACCAAAATATCTATCCGTATCGATATTTTGTATAACGATTTCAACAGGTTTTGAAAATTCAGAGTAAACTGAATAACCCAAACCAAAATAATCCACAGCTTTTAGATTACCGTAATGAAGTTTGATCTCAGCATTATTACTTTGTAAATTTGTATAATCAGACAATAGATAAATATTACCAGACGATTTAATTTCATATTGTTGATACGAGCTATCAGATTCTTGAGCCAAAACAGGAAGGCCATTCTCCAATACCAACTCGTCCTTATCATCACGCTTGAGCGCTAAAGCGGCATAGACAGAAAAACTATCAGTCAAGGATCCATAGAGATGATAAAATGGACGAATGATCTCAACATCAGCATTTCCGTCTAAATAATACGCAATATTCGATAATGTTCCATCTTCATTGTAAATAATATACAATCCCTTTCCTGTAATTCCTCGAGCAATCACTGTCGCATTACTGATCGTCGATGAGGATGTCTGGTCTTTAGTCAGCAAATAGTTGTAGTCAGGCTTCGCCTGAATCTTCCCAAGTTCGATCCAGATATTGCTCAGATTGCCTTCAATTACGTCAGCGACACCATACACGGATGTATCCCAAGATGTTGTTCTGTCAAACGCATTCAGATCTCCAGCCTTGACTTTTAATTGATCAATCGATGCGCAGCTCACTCCTGGCCCCACCCCCATAAACAGATCAAATCCGTTCACATCACCAAATTCAAATGACGCATCCTTGAGATCAACCGGAATACAGTTCATACTCAGATATTCGCTATAACCAAACACAAAATGCTGAGCGCTCTCACTTTCGAAGAAATCCAGGTTGCCCGTCTTCACCCTCAAATGCTCAACATAACTTACGCCTTTCATCGCCCCTGAGAGTCCCAAAAAGCCCAAGTTAATATTAACTTCAGAATCTGTCGCAAACACCATGTCGCCAAACTCGAGGTCGATATTAGACAATGATTTCTCCGTGATCGTACTCAAATCATCGGCCAGCGCATAAACATAGCCTGCCGTGATATTGCCTGTCTTGACCTTCAGCCCGTTGATGGCACCAAGCATGGTGTCAGCGACCATCGCTAACTCGGCCCCCTTAGCCACTTGAATGTCCCCAGCCTCGATGGACACATTCTCAATGTCATTCAACAGATGCCCCCCAACCAAATTTATATTGGTGTGATCCAGGGTCATATCGCCGTATTTCAGATTTAAGCCAGTGATCACATCCGACGTATCTGTGAAATAGATAAAACCAACAGAAGAGATCAAGCTATTCTCATTCTTCGCATTGATCGCCTGAATATCGACGTTGATCGTATCTTCAGGCAAGGTATGATTACCGATTATTTCGTTATTTCCAGGAATGCCGTCCGATTCACCGACCGTGTACACACTGGAATCCTGCGCCAGCACATCCTTCACGGTAATCTGGAAGTCATAGATCTTGGAAGCTGCGGTCGCTTCTGTGATGAAAACGGCAGTAGCATGGTCGAGATTGACTGAATCAATAGCCATGGTCAGGCGTTCAACCGTAGTACCGGCCTTCAAATTCATAGCAACGCCGCCGATATAGCTGCCATCTTCGGACTGAGCAGACCAATTCCCCATATAAACGAAGTCCTGAACCTTGCTACCTGAAATGGTATCAGCCACGATAGCGAACGCGTCCGTTTTTTCACCTGCGTCGGCACGTGCGTCTTCACCGAGACGCGCTTCTTTTTCAAGGTTGACGTTCGCGCGAACAGTCAGGTTGGTGATCTCAGAGTCCTTGATATTGTCGGCGAACATGGCTTTGGCCTGACCACGCATGTTGTAATACAGGTTCAGCTGATCAACCTTGCTATTCGCACCAATCGTACCGAACAACGGCATCGTGAGTGAACAAATGTCGGCAACGGACGGATCCGCTTCTGACGGAGCCCAAGCTGTGACGAAAAACCCGTTGCCCACAAACTCGGTGCCTTCAGGCAGATCGATCGACGTCCATTTGACGAGGCATGTCGCATCGTCGATGGCTTTGGCGTTCACATCAGCAAACGCGACGCGCTTGAACTCGTTGTCTTTATCAACGATGGCATCATAGAGGTTGACCGTGTTCATGAGGGCCACCTTGGCCGGCTTCGAATCCGAATTGAGCGCTTCACGCAGTTTAGACAGATCGCTTGCGTGCCAAATCTCGAACGTATCCCCATTTATGTTACAGTTCTGACCATCGGCAAGCGTCTGAATATTCGGATTGTGCGGACAGGCATCGAGTGCCACACCGTCGTCGTCCAAGTCATTCACACCATCACAATCGCTATCCTGGGTGAGGTCGCACGCGTCTTTATCAGTAATACAAACGGGCGTGCCCGGGGCCACCATCTCGCATACCATACCAGTTTGGCAATTACAGATCATGTGTTCGCACATCAACGATATCTCGTTACAGATATTACCTTTAGGGTTACTGGCGCAATCATCATTGGTAACGCATTCTACGCAGACATTACTTGTCATTGAATCATTCTTACCGCACACCAGATCACCATCACACTGGTCACTGGTCTCGCACGGTGCACATTTGTGGTTGCTGCAAATGCCATCGCAGTCCGTATTGGCCGTGCATTCATAAACACATGTGTGATCAGAGGTACAAATTTTGTTATCAGTACATTCTTCATCTGTCGTGCATTCGTAGCCACACGTGTGGTCAGATTTGCAAACTTTGTCGCCGTCACATTCTTCGTCGGTCGTGCAAGCATAGCCACACGTGTGGTCGGATTTGCAGACTTTGTCGCCGTCACAATGGCTCGTGTCGTAACATTCCACGCAGACATGCGACAAACAGTGTTTGGATGAACAATCTTCGTCATCGTTGCACTCCATGATCGGCACACAGATGTTTTGAGTCCGGCCACAGACTTCGTTCGCCGTACAAATGCTCGTGCCACAACGCGGATAAGGAACAGACTCATTCTCGCAGGAAACCAACGAAAGAGCGGCCACAGAAAACAATACAAATGTCAAATTTCGTTTCATTGTCATCACCAGTTTGCCGATCGATGTATACAAAAAACACGTTCCCAAGTGATATAACACCGCGCACGATCTTAAAACACGCAATGCACACTTAGTGAACTTGAAATACAGTGTGCATTCTAACAGGAATATGAATCAAATAAAGCGCAAAATCTACCCAAAGCGCCTGGAAGGAGCAAGTAAATCCCCCCTTGCTCATTGAAACGAAACGCAAGATGGGCAAGACAAAAAAAGCCGTTGCGTGCGCTTGCCACTAACAACGGCTACCACTACGAGCACCTGAGCAGATACGAGGAAACAAGGAGAAATTCGAGGGCGCGGCCTGGGGACCGTAACCGAGAATTTCGACAAAGTTGAACGAAATAGATGCCGAAATTCGAAAGTCAAAAACGACGGTTTTAATTGTTTCGAGCCTCGTAGAGACGTGCGGCCCGCACGTCTCCATAAATCAGACCCCACGTCGCAACGAAGATTTCACGTTTACACGAGTATTTCGACGATGTTGACGAAGTAGATGCCGAAAAAAATAAAAAAAAGCCGGCGACGTTCTACTCTCCCACGCAGTCACCCACGCAGTACCATCGACGCAAAAGAGCT
>JAZUKH010000265.1:0-62778 GCA_045643185.1 Myxococcota bacterium
ATTTAGGTGCAAAAAACAGCTAAATCCTAATTAACTAAATCCTAATCCACTAACAGGATTTAGGAGCTAGGATTTAGGATTTAGGATTTAGGTGCAAAAAACAGCTAAATCCTAATTAACTAAATCCTAATCCACTAACAGGATTTAGGAGCTAGGATTTAGGATTTAGATGCAAGAAACCAGCTAAATTCTAATCCGCTAATTAACTAAATCCTAATCTACTAAATCCTAATCCACTAATCCACTAAATCCTAATCAGCAAGCAGGCGCGTATCGGCGTAGCCGATAGCGACTGCGCGGGCGCGTATTGAGCGACAGCGAGAAGCGCCCGCCCCCCAAAAAATAAATATAAAGAGGATCTAAAATATGTCGAACGTCAATTATATCCATGATGGTTTTCAGGTATTGCTTCCCGTTCTGCATCGTCTCATTCGCAGTGTTTTTAAGGGAAAATACGGCGATAACTGGTTGATTGAGCTGAACGAAGCTTATCCGCTTAGCAATCGCGAACAGGGGATGCAGACGGTCAGCACGCCTGATGAAGTGCTGGATGCGTGTGATATGCAGATGACGATCACGATCATCGATAAACTGTGGAGCACGTATTTTAAGGCGACGAATCTGTCGCGTTCGTATTTGAACGAGGTGCGCGAAGTGCGCAATCGCGCGGCACATATTGGCACGAGTGATTTTAGCGACGACGATACCGTTCGAGCACTCGACACGATGGCGCGCATTGTCGATAAGCTTGAACCCGAAAAGAGCGAAGGGATTCGCGCCATGATTCGTGATTTGCGCTACACCGATCCCGGGGCATCGCAGCTGCCGATGGCAAGCAAAGCGCGGACTAAACGCGAAAATGAGGCGATCGTCGTCAATGGGCAGCTTCCTGCGTGGCGCAACGTGATGAAACCGAATGCCGATGTTGCGGCAGATCGCTATAAAAATGCTGATTTTGCGGCCAATCTGGGCGAGGTAGCCAATGGCACGGGGGCGCAGGAATATGCCGATCCCGTCGATTTTTTCCATAAGACGTATTTGACGCACGGCATGAAACAGCTGCTGATTCAGGCGATTCGCCGAGTAACGACGGGCAACGGCGATCCGGTTATTCAGCTCAAAACCTCATTTGGCGGCGGCAAAACGCATACGCTGTTGACGCTGTATCACTTGATGCGCCAGATGGTGCCTGCTGACAAAATGCGCGGCGTTGCGGAGCTACTCAATGATGCCGGCGTGGATAAGATGCCGCGCGTCAACGTGGCTGCGCTTTACTGCGTCGATTTTGAACCGACGAAATCGAGGCGTCCCGCCAATTTGCCCGGTGTAACTGTCAACACGATGTGGGGTGAAATTGCGGCGCAACTTGCGATATCTGCAGGACGGCCGGAATTGTACGATTTCGTCAAAGAATCCGACAAAAAAGGCGTATCGCCTGGGCGCGAAGTGCTTCGCAATTTGCTGGATGCATGCGGACCATGTATGATTTTGATCGACGAATTCGTCGCGTATGCACGTAAATTATATAAAAAAGACGGGTTGCCTGCGGGCTCGTTTGACAATTTGATGACCTTTGTGCAGGAACTGGCAGAAGCTGCGGCGACGAGTAAAAACAGCCTCGTCGTGGCCTCAATTCCCGAATCGGATGTCGAAATTGGGACAGAAGAAGGCGGCAAAATTGCGCTTCAAAGTATTGAAAAATATTTTGGACGTCTTGAATCGGTATGGACGCCGGTTGAACCGACCGAGAGTTTTGAAATTGTGCGCAGACGTCTGTTTCAATCGTGTGATGATAATGTGGCACGTGAACTCGTGTGCGAAGAATTCAGCAGGATGTATGTCGCGCAGAAAGATGATTTCCCGGCAGAAGCACGCGAGCTGAATTATAAAAAACGTCTGATTGATTGTTATCCGATTCATCCCGATGTTTTTGATAAATTATATCAAGTTTGGGCGACGATTGAGGGATTTCAGCGCACGCGCGGTGTTTTGCGCTATATGGCAGGTGTCGTTCATTATTTGTGGGAAATTGGGGATGCATCCCCGCTCATCATGCCGTGGTCGATGCCGTTTTGCGATGTACAGGTCAGCGGCGAACTCATCAAACATCTGGGGGCAAATAATATCTGGCAGCCGATTATTTCTAAAGAAATCGATGGCAGTCAGTCGATTCCGAACGAGCAGGACAACAAGGATTTCCGCCTGGGACAGCTCAATGCATCGCGTCGTGTAACGCGCATGATCATGTTTTCGACGGCACCGTCCGTTCGTTTTCAAAAAGTTCGCGGTATTACTAAAAAAGAAATTCACCTGGGTGTTTGTATGCCGGGGGAATCGATGGCGGCCTATAACGATGCGCTCGAGCGCCTCACCGAAAAGCTTGCCTATTTATACAGCGATACGATGGCGGATACGCATTACTGGTTTGATACGCGTCCTACGCTTCGCAAAATGATGCAGGATCGCATGGCGCAGATTGATGCAGATGCCGTCGTGGACGCCATTCGCGGCATGATGCAGAATTACACGAAAAAAACATCGACGTTTGATGTGCATGTATTTCCCGGAGAACGCGATAAAGTCACCGATGATCAGAAGCTTCATCTCGTCGTGCTCAATCCTTCGCAAACGCATTCTGGGCGCGATTCCGGGCATTTAAGAGCCGTTAATGCCGCCAAGTATCATTTGGATAATTGTGGCAATTCACCGCGTCGCAATAAAAATATGCTGTTGTTCCTCGCACCAGACAATGAATCCATCGAAACGGTTAAAATAAATATATTGCAAAAGCTGGCGTGGGAATCGATTCGCAGTGATTCTGATAAAAATATTATCAATTTAGGTAAAATAGAAATCGAAGAAATCTCTAAAAATATTAAAAAATTAAATGATGTTATCGATTCGAGTCTGAGTGAAGCCTATTCGTGGCTGCTCGTGCCCGAAAACGATGAATCGAGCAATGAACTTCATTGGGAAAATTATGACATTCGCGGGCAGCAGGCATTAATGGATCGCATCTCAAAGCAAATCAGCGAAAATGAAATTGCATTGACGAACTGGGCGCCGCGTTTTCTCAACGATTTGTTGAATAAATTATATTGGCGCGATGATCGAACCGATCTGGAAATAAAGACACTTTGGCAAAATATGACGAGCTATTGTTATATGAAACGCCTCGTGAATTTCGACGTGCTCAAAGCCTGTATAGAAAAAGGTATTGGCGATTATTTCGGGTATTCGTCCGGTTCAAAAAATGAGAATGGTCAATATATTGGTCTGACACTCGGCAAAACGCCGATTGATGCAAGTGGATTTATTGTCAAACTCGATGTCGCCTCAGCGCAGCTAGATGCCGAGCGCCTGAAGCGCGAGGCGGAAGAACGCAAACGTCGTGAGCGCGAGGGGCTGACAGATTCTGGTGGTTCGGGCTCAACAAACACGGGCAATAACGACAATCCCCCTGCAACATCTGGAAATGGAACGTCCAATGGTAATGGAGATAGACCTTTTGTGGTTCCCAAGGCTCCACCAGTGAAAGTGACCGAATATTATGCGTCGAAAAAGATCGATTCCGCGAGGTTGTCGCGCGAGCTC
The DNA here is from genome assembly GCA_045643185.1 of Myxococcota bacterium. Taxonomy (GTDB): domain Bacteria; phylum Myxococcota_A; class Bradymonadia; order UBA4248; family UBA4248; genus RGIG464. The sequence goes on from JAZUKH010000265.1 coordinate 3,595, forward strand.
AAAGCGGAGTTTATTCGCCAGGTCGTCGAAGAAATCGTGGCAAATCTCGAAGGTGAAGTCGACGAGCCCATTGAAATAACGCTCGATATCAAAGCGAGCAATCAACGCGGTTTCTCTCAATCGACGGTGCGCGTGATTACAGAAAATGCGCGAGTACTCGGTTTTGATACGAGCGAGTTTGAGTGAGGATAGGATTTAGAAGATAGGATTTAGGATTTAGAAGATAGAATTTAGGAGCTAGAAAACAACTAAATCCTAATTAACTAAATCCTAATCCGCTAAACAAGGAGCAGAAACATGATACAAATAGCTGATATAAAACCAGGCATTCGCGTGACAGGCATTACGCTAAATCAAGCGACGCAAATACTCAGTGCAGAGGCGTGTGATGGTTCTGTTTCGATTTTAGGACGAAATGACGACGGCACGACTGTTGATACCATTCTATTTGAGGACCAGCTCGATACGATTGAAATTGCATCGCAAGCGATGAGCTGGACATTTACTGCGGACAGTGAGAGCTATCGACTTGCATCAGAAGCGTATCGCATTAAGCTGGCGTGGCTGTTCGATCCGATGATGGCGGTACATACGTCGAATGTCGAGCCGTTGCCGCATCAGATCACGGCTGTTTATGAGGCTATGCTGCCTCGTCAGCCGCTTCGTTTTATTTTGGCCGACGATCCGGGCGCCGGTAAAACGATTATGACGGGGTTGCTGCTCAAAGAGTTAATTATTCGTGGTGATGTCAAACGATGTCTGATCGTTTCCCCGGGATCGCTTTGTGAGCAGTGGCAGGAGGAACTGTCGAATAAATTCAATCTCGAATTTAAGATTTTAACAAATGAAGATATCGAGGCGTCGCTTGGTAATATCTTTGATAAAACGCCTTTTTGTATCGCCAGACTGGACAAATTGGCGAGGTGTATCAAATCTGATGAACAGGGACAAACAACACAAATCAGGCTACGAAAACTGCTTGAACAGAGCGAATGGGATTTAATTGTATGCGATGAAGCACATAAAATGTCCGCATCATGGTTTGGTGGAGATTTAAAAAAGACAAAGCGCTTCCAACTAGGCGAGATGTTATCCGGATTAACTCGTCATTTTTTATTGCTGACGGCGACACCGCATAATGGAAAAAACGATGAATTTGAATTGTTTTTATCACTCGTCGATGCAGAGCGCTATGCGCAGATGAAGCCTTCTCAGAAACAGAATACTGATAAAAACGGTGATTACTCTGACATCATGCGCAGACTGGTTAAAGAAGAGCTTATTCGATTCGACGGTACACCGCTTTTCCCGGAACGCATTGCGCAAACGCTGAATTATGATCTATCCAGCGACGAGCTGCTGCTGTATGAAGAAGTGACGGAATATGTACAAACGCAATTTGATCGTGCTGAAAAAGTGACGAAAAAGCGTTTCAATACCGTTGGGTTTGCGCTCACGATTTTGCAGCGACGATTGGCGTCTTCACCAGAAGCGATTTATCTTTCGTTATCGCGACGCCTGGAAAGACTCGAAAGAAAACTCAAAGACATTGAAATGCATCGCGATAAGCTGGCTAGCGCATATTCAGAAATCGACTGGGATGATATCGACGATATGGATGCAGCAGAAGTCGAAGAGAACGAGGAGGAATTACTCGATCAGTCTACAGCGTCGACATCTATTCCTGAACTCAGAGATGAAATCGAAACGCTGCGAAGACTCAAGGCTAGTGCAGAACGCATCAGGAATTCTAATAAAGATAAGAAATGGGAAGAGTTATCTAATCTGCTGATCGAAAATGAAAAAATGTATATCGAATCCGAAGGGGAATTTGCGAGAGAAAAGCTGATTATCTTTACGGAGCATCGCGATACTCTGAATTATCTGCTTAGAAAGATCGGAATTTTACTGGGGAACAATCGTATTGTGACGATTCACGGTGGTATGCATCGCGAGGAACGTCATCAGGCAGAAGCTGAGTTTAAAACCAATCCCGATATTACGGTATTAATTGCTACGGATGCCGCAGGCGAAGGCATCAATCTTCAGCGTGCTCACTTAATGATCAACTACGATCTGCCGTGGAATCCGAACAGACTTGAGCAGCGTTTTGGGCGAATCCACCGCATTGGCCAGCGTTCGACGTGTTATCTGTGGAATCTTGTCGCTAATAATACGAGAGAAGGCGCAGTATTTCAGCGGTTGTTTGAAAAATTGGAAATGGAACGCGAGCGCCTTGGTGGAAAAGTCTTTGACATACTTGGCAAAGTGACGTTCGACGATGGCAAACCATTGCGTGATCTGCTTTTGGATGCCATTCAACGCGATCAGTCTCCTGAGAGCAAGGCTTATTTTGAGCGCATCGTTGATACTGCTTTTGATGCAAAGAAGATCAAAGCGCTATTGGATGAGAGGGCATTAGCAACGGACGTTTTAGATGCGGCCAGTGTCGAACGCATTCGTGAGGAAATGGATCGTCTGGAAGCGCGCAAGATGCAGCCGCACTTTATTTCGAGTTTCTTTTTGTCGGTATTTAAATCTCTTGGGGGACAATACCGCAAACGTGCCAATCAGCGTTGTTCACTCTTGCGAGTGCCCAAAGCGATTCGGGAAGAAGCCAATATATTGGATAGCACGCAACCTGTTTCAGAAAAATATGAATATATCTGTTTTGACAAAGCCTCAAAAGTGATTGATGGCATGCCAGAGGCAGAACTCGTATGTCCTGGTTCATCGCTTCTCAATGCAGCTGTTTCATTAACGCTCAAAAATCATTTTCATCGATTTAAAGAAGGTACCATTTTTGTCGATGATACCGATTTTGGCACAGAACCGAAATTATTATTCTATATTGAATCGACCATGATCAATGCAGTCGTCCGTCAAAATGTGAATGAAGTGATATTTAAACAGGTAAATTATATCTTCATGTACCAGGATGGACATGCACAAAACGCTGGTTATGCGCCATATCTTGATTATCGCGCACCCAATGATGATGAACTTTCAAAGGCTAAAGAATATGTTAAATCGCAAACATGGCTGACAAAAGATATCGAACAGAAAGCAGTTCGTTATGCAGTTTCCAATATCATTCAGAAGCAATTCAGACAACTGAGAGAAGAACGAAAATTGCGCTATGAAAAGATTGAAGCACAGGTTAAGAGCCGGTTGTGTTGTGCAATCAATTACTGGGATGCGAAAGCAAACGACCATGAGGAAAAGGCCATTAAAGGCTTAAAAAATGCGAACTCGAATGCAGCCCAGGCAAGGGCAAAAGCTGATAAACTGAGAATACAGCAGGCAAATCGGCTTAGAGAACTCGAGTTGGAAAAACAGGTATTTTCAGGCCAGCCCCAAATTACAGGTGCTGCAGTCGTCATTCCCGTTGGGCTAATGAATCTACTTTGCGGAAAATCTGTCGATTCAGAAATCAGTCATGACAAGAAAACAATGGAAATGGCGGGAATGAATGCTGTTATGGCGATTGAAAAGCGACTTGGTTTTGCGCCCGTCGATGTCAGTTCGGAAAATTGTGGTTATGATATCGAATCGAAAATCCCGGTTGAGCGCAGAAATGACGGCAATGCTCTCAGGCTTATCGAAGTCAAGGCACGAAAGGCAGATGCTGATTTTGTCACACTAACACGTAATGAAATTCTGACTGCACGTAACTGCGAAGAGAACGGAAATTACATTTTGGCTGTTGTCATGGTTGACGGCGAAAAGACAGAAACGACCTATTTTGAGCATATACATTTCAACGAACCGGATGTATCCATGCGATCCTGTAATTACTCGATTCAGGATTTAAAACAGCAGGCTGAAAGCAAATTGCAGAATGTTTTATCACATTGACGAAGCAGTTCTTGTAGCTCATCTTGAGCTCTTTTGAGAAGTCCTGGGACAGCAGTGGTTTCAAATGATTTTTTTGACCTCCGTCGTCGATCCACTGGTTGATTAGTTAATGCCTACATGTAGGTGTTAATACATCCCCCTTCTTTATATATTGCCAACGAGTTTCAAAATGTGACGGATTATTTCGTAAAATGTTCTGAAATCGTTGTGGTGTCATAACATCCATACTGATGTGTTTTCTCGAAATAGCTAGGGATGAAAAAAAATTGAAAAAAAATGTCACGTTTTTCGACCTGAAGGGGAATTCTTTAGGGCTAGGGGAAATGGGTCTCTTAGCCTCACAGAACTTTCAAGGAGGAAAAAGACCATGTTATTGAGAAAATACAGTATGAGTTTGATGATGATCTGGGCATGGATGGCTGGTTGTGCAGATGTTGCGTATGAAGCCGGTGACAGATCGTGTGAAGGCCTTGGCTGTGAAGGCGCAAAACTCGAGTTGGTGCGACTGGTGAATGAGGATGCTTGTCCGGATGACCCTGACAAGCTGGAGCCTGGAGAATGTGGTTGTGGCGAGTTAGATAAGGATTCGGATGGGGACGGGGTGTTGGATTGCAATGATGCCTGTCCGGAGGATTCAGATAAGGTTGAGCCGGGCGAAGTTGGCTGCGGGCAAAAAGACGAGGACTCAGATAAGGACGGGGTGCCTGATACGCTCGATGAATGCCCTTTTGACGCAGACAAATCGACGGCGGGACTTTGTGGGTGCGACCAGGTCGATTCGCCTCAAAACACCTCGGATGATGACGAGGATGGTGTCATCAACTGCCTGGACGGGTGTCCAAACAATGCGACCAAGATCGAGCCACTCGAAAATGGCTGTGATGTCGACGATCGGGATCGTGATGGGTACGATGACGAGGCTGATGCCTGCCCTACAAACCCAGAGATCCAAACGGCTGAACAACAATATCCAATTTCGAAGAATGTTCAAAAATGGGCTGAAACTCAGTTGGAAATTTCAACAGATAAAGACATTGTTGAATTTGTTGAGACGATTTTGAAGGCTGAACGATGTTTGATCGATAGTGACAGAGTCTATCACGTGTTTGATGCCTCAGACTTGGTGGCTTTGCCTGTGTCGGTTGAGGTGAAGACCGTTCGTTTTGAGGCGGATATCGACCTGAATAACTGGAATGAACAGGCGACAAATAAGTGCCACGAGGCGTTTAGTGGAAAATTGTATGACGAGCCGATCGAGTTGGATGGTGGTGGACGAACTTTGTCTTTCTCGGCGCCCGATGGCACGCGTTGTCTTCGACACAACGCGTTGTTTGGACAACTCGTCAAGGCACACGATTTGACGCTGGATCTTGATTATGAGGGCCAATTTCGCGCTGTTCTTGCCGAAGAGGCGACAGGCGAATTGAGTAATTTGATCTATCGTGGCACCGCGTCGAGCGGTGAGCATTACGTCGACCCTGCTGTGGGCGGCATCTTTGGGCACGTGCATGACTGCGTGTTGAAGGATGTCGTGGCAGATCAGGCTTCGTTTTTTGTGAACAAAGCGTGGTTGGGTGTCATCGCTTATTCGATCGAGCGCTGTCGCTACGAGTATACGCGCCCAAACCACGTCAGGACGTTGCGTGTGTTGGACGGACAGGCCAGTGGTTTTGCCGATTCCGTGGACGAGATTTACGGCGTTCATAACATCGTTGATCAGATGTCTGGCTCGGTGAATGGTCTCGTCAATACGGCACAAAAAGTGAGTCATGTGATCAACGAGGTCGGTGAGGCCGATGGGGGCACGGGACTGATGGGCACGTGTTGGGAGTGTGTGGTCGAGGCCGTGAAAAACACCGTTGGCGAAATGCGTCATGGCAGTGCCCTGTTCGGTACGATCTGGGGGCGGGCTACGAAGTCACCGGCCGTCATGACGGATATTTTGAACGAAGTCACGGGGACGTTGGAGAACAGCACCGCATTAGCTGAAAAAGTAACGGTCATTGGACCTGAGATCGGGTGTGGCAGCGGTCGGAGCCTGGTTCAATTTGAACGGGTCGAGAGCAAAGTTCAGCAATTTCGTTTGAATGGGGAGGACGATAGCCCCCATGGAGCACTCATTGGTGTGTTGGATCACGAACAGATCGTCAATAGCTGGACGAAATCGTGTGATTTGGACTATTTGCCCCCAATGGTGTCGTTTGACAAAGTAATCGCCAGGTTTCCGCATATCGAGGCGTCTGCGAACAAACTCGGTATATTGATCGGTAAAATGACGCTTAATGAAGGGTCAGACTGCGACAATGACATCAACTTCATGGAACGGCCGCTCACGACGACGCTTGGGCTCAAGTCTGTGTATTTGCTGTCCGATGTCTGGTCGGATGCCTATCAGTCGGTTGCGCAATTTGCGCATTCCATTTTGGCGAATCGCATGACGGATACGTGCAATACCGCGAAAGTCTATAATTTGCCACAGTATCCTGACTGGAAAATATTGGATGCCGATCACGTGATGGTCGCGTCCCGTCTTCATCTGAATGAATACACGTCGGCTTGTTTTGACATGTTTCAGGTACGCTCGCCAAAGGATCTGGGCGTCTCACACCACGCAGTGAGTTCTTACAACCTGGCAGAGGAGTTTTGGGAGTCAAACGGCACTGAGTTTTCGTATCTTTGTCGTGCTTTGTCCTCTGAAAGAATTCCGTATTACCTGGATGGGCTGAAGGAGGATGATACGACCTGGATCAGTGAGAAGCCGTTTGAGGATGATCCGTTTTGGGTGACGTTTGTGCCTGAATTTGAGCGGGTCGAGCCATAAACCTGTTATCAGCTTAGTGGGCGCGCCCAGATTCGTCACATTGGACTGCGGCTGCGGTTCAACGCGTTTGGGCGCAGCTCCGTCGTCAGGGCTGTGGGGTGCGAGCCATTCGTGTTGGCATTCAGGCTTCGGACGCGTTCGCAATCCTCGTTGAGTTGTTTGATGAGTGCGTCTTTGGAGCAAAACACCATTTCATCGCGTAAAAAAGCATCGAAAGCGACGCGGATCTTGTGGCCGTAAATGTCCTGGTGAAAATCGAGGATATGCGTTTCGACCACGGTTTCGACGTTGCCGAACGTGGGCGTCTGGGTGACGGCTGTCATGGCTGGCAGCCATGGCGCCGCGTTATCGAGCTGAACGCGTGTGGCGTAGGCGCCAAGTTTGGGAATCACTTGTTCGGGCGCGTGGATGTTGGCGGTTGCAAAACCGAGCGTGTGACCACGATGGGCACCCGATTCAACATGACCGTACAGCGAGTAGGGTTCGCCAAGCATCGCCGTGGCTTCGACGATGTGACCGCTTTGAAGCGCATGGCGAATGCGCGTCGAACTCACGGGGGCATTCTGATACGGTTTCATAATGAGCGAGTGCAAGGCGACATCGTGATCGGCGCACATACGACGAAGTAGGCGAATGTCACCGGCTTTGTCGGCGCCGAAAATGAAGTTTTCGCCCAAAACGATGGCTGCTGGTTCGAGCGGTAGCAGAATGTTGTTGAAGAATTCGACTGGGCTGAGGTGACGAATGCTTGAAAACGGCAGGTAGAGCACTTCATCAAGGCCAAACGAGCTTAAAAGCTGCTCTTTTTCGAGTTCCGGGCGTAGAAAAAAATGTGGCGTCGGATGAAAAAACTGTTTCGGATGCGGCGTAAACGTAATGGCGACCGCGCGGCCGCCCCAGCTGTGAGCCAGATCGATCGTTGTCTGGATCAGGTGACGGTGACCGATATGGACGCCGTCAAAGTTGCCGATGGTCAAAACGTTAGAAAACTCGTTCATTTTGCTCAAACAGTTTACTCCATGGCATTGAAATCAAAGCGGATACCGATTTGGAAATCGACGCAGGCATCGGGTTGGATGAGGCTCGTGACGATATTGCCGCCGGTCTGCGTTTCGTGATTGATGCGCGTTTGTGTGTCATCCGGCACTTCGGTGAGCAGAAACAGGATCTTGGCATTGAACTCGACCCAGACGAGTGGACTGAGGCGGTAGGCAAAGCCAAGCATGGTGTCGATGTCGGCGCCAAACCAGGTTTCGGACTGAATCGTCGTGGTGATGGCCAGTCCCAGATGCAGTGCGACAAAGATTTTCCAGTCTTCTGTTTCAAAAAAATTGTAACGTGCCCCGGCGGTGATCAAAAAGAACCAGAGGCTTGCGCGTTCATCGCCCGAGATGTCTTCGGTGGCGTTATAGCTTGTGGTGTTGCTTGAAAAACAGGCCTCGTCTTTTAGCGCGGTATTAAGGGGAAAATACTTGGCACTCGCGTCGTTGAAGGTGCCGTTATAGACGTCGACGGGCGAACATGTGGTGTGCGTGATCCTGGACTTTTTCCAACGAAGTCGAGCGATGTCAAAGCGAATATCGATCTCGTCGACGATGCCGAGGTCGTCCATGGGCAAAAGCACGTCGGCGTGCAGATGCAAAGAGCCCGGGGCATTTTCGAGAGTTTTTAAGACGGGATAGTAACCGGGTTCTGGATAAACGCGGTATTCTCGGTCGACTTCGTTCGTGAAATAGTCCATGAGCGGAACGCCAAGTCCAAAGCCGATACCGAGCGATTGTGCGGCGGCGACAGAGGGAAAAAGCCAGACGAGGGCGCAGAATAAAAATGCTGCGAAACTGAACCCACGAATGATTTTCATGACGTTACGACGAAGTCCGTAAAGCAGGGTTGAAAAGTGTAAGGCAAAAAAAAAGGCGACCGAAAAGGTCGCCTTTGAAATAGCAACGAGTGGACTCGAACCACTGACCTGACGGGTATGAGCCGTCTGCTCTAACCAACTGAGCCACGTTGCCAGGAGTTCTTCGAGAATCTCGTTTGAGGTTCCCATCGAACAAGGCGGCTTTTACGCTTATTGAGGGTGGCGGTCAAGAACTTTTTTTAAATAATTACTTTTTTTTTAAAATCCGTCGTAAGTCAGGGGGGCCTGGTTTGCATGTAGGTGCACAATCCGTTAAGATATAATGTTGTTTTTTGGTCATTGAAGATGAGGAGTGACGCATGAAATATCGTGAAATCGTTTTGTTTTTGACTGCCGCGTCGATTTTGACGAGTTGCGGAAGCGCGGACGATTTTTTCGAAGTCCACTATGTTGAACCGGACGATCCTCCTGTGACGAAACCTGACAAGCCACATTCCACGACAGACATTGATCCGGGACAACCGGGTGAAACGATACTGCCTGGTGGTTCGAAAGGCGTTGAGGGAGATCCGGAAGATGATTTTGGTGATGTGGACCCTTCTGGTGTCGTCGTGACGGAACCGTTTTCTTTGTCTCTGGTGGATCCGGCGAGTGGGCGAATCGAGGGCGGATATGAGATAAGAGTGCAGGGCAAACAGATCGGATCGCATGCCCGCGTGATGATCGGCAATGTCGAAAGTCCTCAGACCACGTTTGTGACCTCGTCACTCGTCAGAGCTTTGGTGCCGCCTGGAAAACGCGGTTGTGTCGATGTCTCAGTCGTTCAGGAAGATGGCGAGCGTGTGACGCTCGAAAAGGCGTTTTGTTATACGGAACGACTCGGCGTTGACGCGGTTTCACCGGCACAGACCGTCGAAGGTCAGGTGACTCCGATTCGTTTGATGGGGCATGGGTTTTCAGATCAGACGCATTTTTATGCGCGCGTCGGCAAGGATGTTCGTCCGCTCATCGATGTAACTCGCCGCGGGGATGGGTTTGAAGCCATTTTACCGGCTTTTGATGCCGGCGCGGTCGATATTTTGGTGAATTCCGACAGCGACTATGCCGAAAAACTTGCGGCAATGGTCATTATGCCGGCGATCGAAGTTGATCGTCTGTTGCCGCGCGTCATCCCGGCACAGACGGCGACGGCGTTGACGTTGACAGGGAAAGCCTTTGGCCGCGACAACATGGCGGTGCGTATCGGCGGTGCGTCGGCGACCGTGGATCAAGCGACGTCCACGACGTTGAACGTGACGACGCCCAAACTGGCTGCCGGCTGCTATGCGGTGCTCGTCTATGACCAGTGGCGCCAAACTCAGGTCGACGGTGGCCTGTGGGTGAACGATGATGTGACGACGACGCAGTTGCTTGGCGTCTGGCCTGACCGGTGTCCGACGACTGGTTGCGAAGCGACGGTCATGGGCGTCGGTTTGAACGCGTCCGCGCCGAAATTCGGCAGCGCGACCGCAGAACTGATCGATGCGACCGATACGGCGCTGCACGTCCAAGTGCCAGCCGCTGTCGCCGGCTCCGTCGATGTGTCGCTCGCCGACGCGTCGCTCACCTCAGCTTTTACATACGTCCAAATGCCGTCTGCCAAAAGCCTGGAACCCAATACTGGCTCGGCTGCGACACTGGTCACCTTGCATGGCAATGGCTTTGACGACTCGTTGCGCGTGTTCGTTGACCAGTTTGAGGCTGCAAACGTCGACGTCATCGACGCGCAGACGGCCGTGGTCACCATGCCTGAAGGAAGTGGCTTGGCTACTTTACAGCTCGTTCAACAAGGTTTGACGCAGCCAACCACGCTGACTTTCCAATATGTTGATAATCCGTCAGTCATTGGCATTGATCCCAGACAGGTCGCGACGATCGGGGGCTCTACGACGGCACTTTATGGCACGGGCTTTTCCGATAACATGACCCTTTGGGTCGATGGGGTCGAAGTCACCAGCTTTACGCGCCGTTCACCCGGTCAGATCGAATTCATGGTGCCGCCACACGAAGTGGGGGACGCCGTCGTCGAACTCAAAAATAACGGAAAAAGTGTCGGAACTCAGACGATCCAGTACTTTGAACCGGGGAGCCGTAATACGAACGTGTCGGGCGGTATGCTCGATGGACGGATTTACGTCACGGTGCTTACGGTCGATACGAACGAGATCATTCCCGATGCGGAAGTCTTTGTCGGAACGGACAAGGGAAACTATTTGAGCGGAAAGACCAACGCGGCTGGACAGATCGCTTTTGAAAATGATCAACTCGTGGGGGCTCAGAGCCTGTATGCTTGTAAAGCCGGTTATTCCTGCAACACGTTGCAGTCGTTCGACGCAAAAAATGTCACCATTTATCTCCAAAAATGGGAATGGACTGATCTAAACTCGAAGACGCATGTCGAGACTGACATCACGCCGCCGCCGCAGGATGGTGAATTCACGATCAACCCCGTTGATGTGACGATCGAAAAAATGCCTGAAAACACCTATTTTACTGGTCATGTCAGCGGTTTTGGCAAAGTCACCCTCGAATCGGATCCCGACGTCGTGCGCGCGGCGGTCGTCATTCAGTCGCAGCTCAGTCCCTATCGGACCTACGATCAGAATGACATCTATATGATCTTTGAGGAACAGGGACAGTATCGCATCAAAGCACGTAAGGGCGAAGTCGCCCTCGGACTCGTGTGTGGGCTCTATCATCGCAAGACGGGGGCCTTTGATCCACGATACTTCGGTCTCAAATCCGGGTTTTATGTCACGAATGGACAGACGATCCAGGCCGATCTTACCTGTCCGTTGCCGCTCAACCAGACGCAGCGCGTCAAGTTCCTGAATCTGCCTTATGCCAGTTATGCGACGTCACTTTATTCGACGGCCTATCTCAATTTGGGAAATGCCGGTTACATCGGCGGATTCATGACGGGGTATTCTGAAAATGACTACGTTGTCATTTCCAAAGTGCCGCCCCTTCGCGGCGATCTGGAAAACGCGACGTTTGCCATTCAGACGCAGCTTTCTGTCAATGGGGCTGGCGTGGGGTCGATCTATTCGTATGATGTATCCAAGGATGAATCGACGGTCGAAATAGGACCGATCGTTTCTTGGCCCCGCTTAGACCGATTGCCCGATGAGAATTATTTCCGACAGGAGGGCGTTGAACGCACGCACAATGCCAGAGCGTTGTTGGAGCGTGGCATCGTCACATGGTCTGTCGACCATCCGGAATACGTCGATTTTTATGACATGACGATCCGTGGCTACTATTACATTAAAAATAGCAATGGTGTCGTCATGGCTGTTGACAAGCAGCTGCTTTGGCAATTCTACCTGCCGGGGAACGCGACGAGCGCTGAGTTTGCGCCGCGGGATTATGCGCGTGAAGATGGAAGTGAGCCGGAATACATCTATATTACGCTCACGGCTTACAAGACCATTCGAAATGGCTACGATTTTAACCAGTTTACGACGCTGGATACCAAAAATTACTACATCGATTCGGCCATCTCGACGACGCTTTATGTGCCCTGGCAAAATATGAATGTCATGAATCCTTAATCGTTACTACTCAGGTGAAGTAAGGAAGTTTTAATAGAGAGCGCATGGACGCAAGGCGTTCGAAGCGCGTGTTATAAAACGAAAAATGCGCGAACAGTATGAAAAATAGGCGGCTGGAAGCCGCGCACCGGCAATGCCGGTGCTTGCGTACCCTTGCCTGTCGAAGCCGAAGGCAAGACGGGCACGGTTGATTCCAGCTTCCTGAACGAAGTTGGAAAACCTGTCGTGAATCATTGATGAAAATGGAATGGTGAACCATGAAAAAGCTTTTTTTGTGCATGGTGTTGGTCGCCGGCGTGGGACTGACCGCTTGTGACGACGGGGAATCTCAGAATGAAACCGTCGTGTGTGACCCGTCGACGTGCAACAACGGCAAACACTGCGACAAGGGCGAGTGCGTTGCCGACACGGTTTCTTGCGACGCGTCGACGTGCAACAACGGCAAACACTGCGACAAGGGCGAGTGCGTCGACGATGCGGTTGGCGGTGACGACCCCTGTCAAAACGTGAAATGTACCGAAGGCGTGTGCAGTGAAGGCGTCTGCGTAACGGATGCGATGAAAAAGTTGGCCGCCGACACGATCTGTGATCCCGAAACTTTTGTCGATTTCTGTGACGGGTCGACCGTGGTTTATTGCGACAACGCGGCTGGAACTGTCATGCGTGGAAACTGCAACGAAGGCTGCGCCGTCTATGTCGACACGGCGCGTGGGCGCGCGGTTCAAAAAGCCGGATGTATCGACGGCGGCGCCTGCACGACGCTCAATGAGCTCAAGTCGGAATGCCAATATGACAAGGCCGAACAGGTGGCGGGCGTTTTCGTCACCGCTTGTCAAAAAACAACACGAAATACCCTCAGATACATTAGCGTGGACGGCTACTACTGCGAGGGTGTCTGCAATGCCACGAATGACGCGTGCGAAGCCCTTGAAAACACATGTGATCCGTATCGCTATAAGCCCTCGTGCGATGGCGATATTCTCACGACTTGCTTTTTGACTTCCAACCTCACGCCGGTCCTGCGTGATGAGTATTGTAAGGGCGCTTGCACGACCGTCGACGGCGTCGCGATGTGCGGAATGGCTGAATGCACTGAGGAAGGCACACGAAGGTCGTTCTGCGGCAGTTTCGATTCTACCAGTGATGAAGATGCGATCGACACCGTCTGCGTCAAAGATGATCAAGGCAAACGCTACCAAGTTCGCACCGGGCAACACGATTATTGCCCGAACGGTTGCAATAGCGCGACAGGAGAATGCATGCCATGATGGAAACAAATTCGTCTGAATGCCCCAAAGTGGCGGTCATTCCCGTGGCGGGCAAAGGCACGCGTTGGTTGCCGGTCACGCGAACGGTGCCCAAGGAACTCTTGCCTGTCTGGCGCCGCACCAGTGCCAGCTACGCGTTCGAAGAGGCCGTCGTCGCCGGGTGCGAAGAGATCATCTTCGTCATTTCGCCAGACAAGGCTGACGTGCTACAACACTTTTTGCACTTCGATTCGACCGATCTTGGCCCCGGTTATAGCGAACGCTCGTTTGAATCGCTGCGTGAGCGCGTCAAAATTCGTGCCGCGTTGCAGGAAGAGCCGCGTGGCCTTGGGCATGCCATTTTGTGTGCACGCAAGGACGTCGGCGACCGCCCGTTCGCCGTTCTGTTGCCCGACGAAGTGCTCATGGAAAACGGCATGAGCCTGTTGTTGCCCTCGACGCCGTCGTTGCTGCTCATGGAAGTGCCGTTCGCACAACGTCGTCATTACGGCATTGTCAAAGCAACCAGGCAGGGTGACGATTATCTCATCGAGGATATGGTTGAAAAACCTGAACCGGCACTCGCCCCGTCATCCCTCGCCATTACCGGGCGATACGCTTTCACGCCCGAGATTTTTGACGAACTCGCCTCGCAAACGCCCGGTTATAACGGCGAGATACAGTTGACCGATGCCATGCGGCGTTATAATCGAAAACATCCTATGAAAGGCATCCTTTTTCAAGGCACTCGCCATGACGTCGGACAGCCGCTCGGACTCCTCACGGCGTCACTCGCTTTCGCTATGAAAGATCCAAACGTCGCTGAACAACTGCGGGAACACCTCAAAACTCTGATTTAGGCCCCGCCAGGCGAAGGGGTAGCGGCGTATTGGTGGCGATTTGTAGAGACGCAAAATTTTGCGTCTCTACATAAATCGCCACCAATAGCCGCGTAGGGGGAGACTTCCCCCTCCCTATCCAAAGACGTGTTCGTTATTCCCAAAAAAGCGTTTGTTTCAAAAAAAAGTTGAATAGAAAGCCCGCATTCGCGTTTTGAGCGGCGTTTTTTACGATGTCTCTGTGGATAGTCTCCACAGAGACTTACTTTTGATTAGGGCTTTTTTGGATGAGAAAACTTAAATACGCATTATTGGGATTGTTGCTTGGTGCCAGCGTTTCGTCTGCGGCTGTGGCTCAGGATTTTTCGTACAAGGGCTACATTCTCAGCGATCTTCGCATGACCGTGGGTGGTCAGGATAGACCGAAAGACGTTCCGGCTGTCCGCTTTGAACGTTCCGATAACACGGTCGGTTTTACGGGCGCCTTTAACTTGGGCAAAGTCGATGCCGTTGCGGATATCGCGTTGACCTACTCCGGCCAGTCTGAAGTCGATGAACTCGACTCGCTGCATTTCCGTTCGCGCGTCGATCCCTTCTATATCGAGAGCGAAGCGCTCTACGTTCGTATCAATGACTTCATTATCGACGGTTTGGACGTGCGTTTGGGGCGTCAGATCCTTGACTGGGGTACGGCAGACCGCTTTAATCCGACGAACGTCATCAACGGACTCGACCTCGAAGACTACCAGGATTTTGGTCGCCGCGTCGCCAATGAAATGATCAACATCAACTACTCCCCGGATTGGGAAGTGCTCTCGGATGAAGGCGATACGATCTTCGCCGATTTCCATGTTCAGTTGGTCGTGGTGCCCAAATTCAAATCCGGCCTCGTGCCTGAGTCGTCTGACTATGCCTTCGGCGAGCCGAACGAATTCCGTCGTTTTGTCAAATCCCAGACGCTGTTTAACCTGATCGACCTTCAGGAACTCTTTTTGGAATATGGCGGTACCGTCATTTATGACGTTCACGTGAAAGAGCCCGATTTCAACATTAAAAATACGCAGGTCGGTCTGCGTTTTGGCTTCAACCTTTTGGGCGTCGACCTCGACTTTATGGCCTATCACGGCTACGATCACAACATGCAGCCCAAGGACGTTCAGGTCAACGCGACCTCAACGCGTGCGGACGTTCAGGAAGCGATCGATACGAATATTCACATGGTCGCCGGCAGCAAAGAGGATCGTGACGGCCTGATGGACATCATGCGTGCGTTCAGTTACGATGGTATTTCGACGCTGACCGGTTATACGCACGTCGATGTCGTCTATCCTGAAGTCTGGGTCGTCGGCGCCGACTTCGCGACGAGTCTCGATTGGCTTTATGGTATCGGTCTTTGGGGCGAGATCTCGTTCACGTACCATGATGATGTGCCCATCAACATCGACATCAATGGCACCGAAATTCACGAAAAACAGGTCGACAAAGGCTGGTTCGTGAAAGCGGTTCTTGGTTGGGATAACTCCTTCACGAGCTGGTTCTATCTCAACATGCAGTACATCTACGGCTTCGTGGATGAATTTGGTGACAACGACCTCGAACACTACCTCATGCTCAACGCCGACTTCAAAATGCTTCAGGAACAGATCCTTTTGCGTATGTCGGTGGTCATGAACCTGACAGATGCGAGCGCGATCTTCATGCCCAGCTTGAGCTTCGGCTTCTGGCAGGGGCTCTCGCTCGTTGCTGGCGGCCTCTTCCACTTCGGCGAGGATGATTCGACCTTCGGTAACCGTACCACGGGCCCGAACTACGTCTTCCTTCAGGCCAAATACTCGTTCTAATTTTTGTGAGGGGGAAGTCTCCCCCTACGCGGCTATTTCCCCATGATGATGGGGAAATACGCCGCTACCCCTTCGTCAACCATGACCGTTTAGGGATCACATGGTGTGAAAATGCCGCTGACCAGTTTTAGGCTGACTTGGTGTCGTTTTCCTTCGCTTTTTCACCTGTGATCGCAGCTTGGTTGTTCGATTGAGTCGTTTGTTGCGTCAAGGCCGGTTGGCGATGCGTGCATTTTTTGACGACGGCGCTGGTCAACCAGGCGAGTAACGCACCCATGACGGCACCCAAAAGCACGTCCGTGGGAAAATGCACAAACAGGTACATGCGTGAGAAACCGATCAGGGCTGCGATGATCAAGACGACGATACCGGGCTTTTTAAAATAGCAAAAGATCGATGTCGCCGCGGCAAAAGCCCAAGCGGTGTGGGTTGATGGACACGAATAGCTCGACGGGCATTTGACGAGCATCGTCACGGTTTGGTCGAGCTGACAGGGTCGGGCACGGGCGATGAGGTCTTTGAGACCAAATTGGCCCACGACAAACACGAGGGCGTATGAGATCAATATGGCTAGACCGCACCAACGCGTTTTTTTGGGAATCAACAAGGCGATGGCGACGACGAGCCATATTTGTCCGTAACCACCCATGATGGTCGTCATGGCGTGAATGACGGCGTTAAGCCAGTCCGCATGTGTATTTTGAATCTCGTATAAGATCTGAAAGTCCATGATGGCTAACCTGATACTTGATATTAATAATCGTCGTCATCGTCCATGGGGATCCCGTTGGGCAGATCCATGAGCGGCAGATCCTGCGAGATGAGTGGTCGGTGGCTGGCGTCGTATTCTTCCTGTGAGAGTGGCGGTAAGCCTTTTTCGGCGCGGAGTGCGTTGGTCAGTGGTCGCGGCAGGTTGTCGTTCATGAGCATTCCGAGTTCGCGGCATTCCGAAATGGTGGCCTCGGCGAGTTGGGCGAGTCCGATGGGGCAGTTATCGCGCTTGGCGTAGAATGCGGCTTTGAGTACAGCCTGTTTGATGTGACCGCCTGAGATCTCGAACTGCTCGCCGAGCAGGTCGAATGGGATGTCGTCGCGGATCGGTGCGCCTTTTGGGATCGAGGATCGGAAGAGGCGTCCGCGTGTTTCGCCATCGGGCATTGGAAAGTAGATTCTGTAACGAATACGACGTTTGAAGGCATCGTCGATGCTGCCTTCGAGGTTTGTCGTCAAAACGGTGACGCCTTCGAAATTTTCCATACGCTGCAAGAGGTAAGCGACTTCGAGGTTGGCGTATTTGTCGTTTGTGGATTTAACTTCGGTACGTTTTCCGAAGAGTGAGTCGGCTTCATCGAATAGGAGCATGACGCGTCCGCGTTCAGCTTCGTCGAAGACGCGGGCGAGGTTTTTCTCGGTTTCGCCGACATACCGGTTCATGATGCGTGAGAGGTCGACGCGGAAGAGGTCGAGGCCAAGGTAGTTGGCGATGATGCTTGCGGCCATGGTTTTACCGGTGCCGGGAGGACCATAAAAGAGCACGCTAAGGCCACGTCCGTACGGGAAACGCTCGCTGAAGCCCCAGTCGCTGTAGATCGTGTCATGGGCGTCGGCGTAGAGCAGGACTTCGTCGAATTTGACGCGTTCGGCGGGCGGCAAAATGAGCTGATCGGGTTTGAACGTTGACGGTGGCACCATGTCGGCAAGGTCGCTCAGTTTGTGGGCGAAATAGGTTCGGCAGGCTTTGTCGAGGTCGTTGAGGTCGATCTTTTTGCGTCGCGAAATGAGGCTGAGTCGTTTGGCTTCGCCGGCCGCCTGACGGATCTGTGGTGCGGACATCTCGTATCGGCGAGAGATGGCATCCATGGCTTCTTCGGTCGGAATGCGTTTTTCGCCATCGAACGCTTCCTTCCAGAGTTCGAGTCGGTGTGGCTGATCGGGCAACGGAATGGCGACTTGTGGCCAGCCGGTCGTCAGTTGGACCATCCACATCGTCATGGATTCGCAGCCGACGATGAACTGCTCGCGACGGAAGTAGGTCTCGAGCACGATCTGTTGGGAACCCATGATGAATTCGGGCAGACGGGCACAGCGAAAATACACGAAATCGTTGCCCAGCTTGGCTTCGCGGAACAGGTCGCTCAGACGAGCCTGAAGCGTTTCGGCGTCGAGGTTGAGCAGACTGGGCAGGTCAGCGCTCAACAAATTTTTGTTCATGAGCGTCGCGATGCCGTTGGCGACTTTTTCTTTGCCAGCGCCGGACGGGCCGGTCAGAGCGGCCGGGAAGTTTTGGGAGCGCACCAGTTGCAGCACGGCCGACTGGACGTACGGCGCGAGGTGCAGTTTGTCGAGGTCGACGTTCGTCGTCGTGCGCGTCGCGTAAGCCGAGATCGCTTCGTCGACCGGCATGTCGGGCTGGTTCGGCGCTTTGATGAATTCCAGAACGCGGTCGGCCACGATGGCCTGGCGGTTGATCAGGTTGCGTTCAAAGCCATTGAACGGATGCACGCGCTTTTCGATGCTGATCAGGCAGTTGCGGCGCAGCGGCTGATTGTAGGCAAAACGGTCGAGGTAGAGGTCGATCTTGCGTTGGTTTTGATTCGCCAGAATGCGGCATACGGCACCGACGGTGATCGAGGTCTCACCGTGGTCGGCAACGGCAAAGTTACAAAGTTCACGCACCGCCGGGTTGATGCCCACGCCGGCCAAAAATGCCAGAATTTCGATATCTTCGATGCTCAGATCGAAGCGCGCAAAGAGCTCGGCGAGTCCAATGAAGTTTTCTTCCGGATCCTCGACCCATTTGATGACGTAGGAACGAAGACCGTCGTCGTATTTGGGAAGTCCCAAAAAGAGTGAGCTATCGACTTTTTTGAGTTCGCGAGCGGCTTCAGCCGCCGACATGCCGAAATTCGACGCCACGGCATCGTAGTTGTCCAGCTTCTTGTCCGCTGTCTCTAAATAGATGCGGATCTTGAGCTGCACGAAGGTCACGAGACTCATCAAATTTTGCGTTACGACATTTTCTTTCATTTTTGGGACCTCTCATTCACCCGCATGACGTGGCAAAACCGGGGGCGATGTTCAAAATTAGAACAATTTGGAGCAGACTTCGGGCTTAGGCGCCGAACAGGGTGAGGTTTCGATATCCTGCAGGCAATGGCGCGCGACTTCGCGGTTGTAATCGGGTTCGTAGGCTTCGCAAATGCGGAAAAAGTTTTTCTGGCAGTCTGCTTCGTTGGTGACATCGGTCAGACCACACGCGGCAAAGCTGCCGCACGTGGCGCATTTGGCGCACAATTTCGTGCTCGCTTGTTCGCAGAAGCTCGCGTGTTCATTCAAACAGCCAGTCAGGCCAATCAAAAGACCCAAACTCAAAAGTATTTCTAAGCGTCTCATAGCGCTCTCACTCCCCAAAACGAGTTTATCTGATATAATGTTGCGCGTTGCAACGGGCAACGCTTTTACCACAGAACCCCGTCACAGGTCTCTAAAATGAATTTGATCCTTATTTCCGGAATGGGTGGAAGCGGTCGCACAACGGCGCTCCATACGCTTGAAGACCTTGGTTTTTACTGCATGGATAACATGCCTGTCATTCTTCTCGACGAATTGTTGAAGCATTTGACAGCGCATCCTGAGATCCGACGGGTGGCGATCGGCATCGACATTCGTGACCGCGTTTTTTGGGAGCAAGTGCCGAGTGCACTCGACCAGCTCAAAGCTTCGGGCTACGTGCCCAAACTGCTGTTTTTGGATGCGGATGACGAAGTTTTGCGTCGTCGTTACAAAGAGACGCGTCGTCAGCATCCACTTGACCGCGCAGGAGACATTGCTGAAGCCATTCGTCGTGAACGCAAAATGCTCGAATCCTTGGCGCCATACATCAATACGCGTCTCGATACCTCCGAAATGACGCCGCACGAACTGCGCGCGTGGATGACGGCTCACTACGGGTTCAAATCGAACAAAATGCGCGTTTCTTTCGTGAGTTTTGGTTACAAACACGGCATTCTGGACGACGCCGATCTCGTTTTCGACGTGCGTTTTCTCAAAAATCCGTATTTTGTGCCCGAATTGGCGCACAAGACCGGGTTGGATCAGGCTGTTCGTGATTACGTCTTTGAAGACCCCGATGCCACCGAGTTTTTGAACAAGACGCGTGACCTGATCATGTTTTTGTTACCGCGCTACCAGCGTGAGGGCAAATCCTACCTGACGATCGGCATCGGTTGCACTGGCGGACAGCATCGAAGCGTGACGCTTGCTTTGGCGCTCTACGAGTCGCTCAAAAACTGTGATGATTACGAATGGAACTGCGTGCATCGCGATGTCCGATAAGCAATTTGCCGTCATAAGCAATATCCGCTAAAAAGCACGTGGTTTTGTAGCGGATACGGTCAAATGAGGTCGTGGCTGAGTTTGGACGTGATTGGTTTTGATGCGTCTGGTTCGTTTCCAGGTTGGTGCTATGAAGAGACCAGGTTTTGCGGTCGTCTTTGCCTGTTTGGTGGCCATAACGAGCGCATGTAGTGAAGACAGCACTTCTCCATCCTGTATGCCGGTTTGCGGTCACAGTGAGTGCGGCGCCGACGGCTGCGGCGGCGTCTGTGGCACGTGTGGCGCCAACTCGACGTGTTCTTCGACCGGCGTTTGTGAGCCCAACTGCGTGCCGCGTTGTGACGGCCGTGAGTGCGGCGCCGACGGCTGCGGCGGCGTTTGCGGCACGTGTGGCGCCGATTCGACGTGTTCTTCGAGCGGTGTTTGTGAGCCCAACTGCGTGCCGCGTTGCGACGGCCGTGAGTGCGGTGACGACGGCTGCGGCGGCGTCTGCGGCACGTGTGCCGACGACGCGTTTTGTAGCCGTCAGTTCGTTTGTAAACCTTTTGACCCGGCTTGCGTGCCCGACTGTGACGGCCGCGAATGCGGCTCCGACGACTGTGGCGGCTCGTGCGGCGATTGTGGCGAACTGGCTTGTGGCGTCGACGGCATTTGTCAATTTTATCAGCTCGCCGGACGCATCTTGTATGAAGAACAAACCATCGTGCTCGATGAACAGCCATTGGTCGCCGATTCTCAGACGGGCGCTTCAACGGCGACTTACAAAAAGCCAACATTTGGAGACATCGTTGAGCGACCCGCACCAGGAATGTTAGTCACGCTTTTTGACGCTTCGGGCGAATCTTGGCTCGGACAGACCGAGACGCTCGACGACGGCTCGTTTCAAATGGAAGTCGAGCGGGCGCCGCTGCCGAGTGACGTGTTATACGTTATGCCCGTTTGGATGCCTCGAAATGAACCACTGGTGGCCGTCGTCAGAACTGAAAAGCAACAGATCGCTCAGGACTGGTACACGGGCGACGTCTGGACGTGGTCAGTGCCGATCGACGACTATTTGATGGATGATCAGGACGCCATGCACGACATTGTCATCTCGGTCGACGAGGGCAGTGGCGCCATCCATTTGCTCAAGACGGTCAAAAAACTCTACCAGGGCATGCTCGACAACGCGTTTGTGAGCTCGGAGCTGGCGTTTCCAAGCATGGCCATTGTGTGGAAACCAGGTCAGTCATGGAGCTGCGGGACGTGCTATCGTCGGTCGCGTTCGATCTCGATCAGCGATGTGTACACGCTCTCAAAAACGATCGAAGTCGATGGTACGCTCGGCAACGGGTCCGCCTGGGAAACCGTGACCGTCATGCACGAATTTGGGCACATGATCATGGGGCAACGGCGCGACGACACGCCCGGTGGCTCACACTCTATCCGTTCTGCGTCCGATCCTCGACTTGCCTGGTCTGAAGGCTGGGCTCACTTTTATTGCGAATATGCTCAAAGCGTCGAAGCTGGGCGCTACGTCAGTGACTATTGGCGTCTGATGGGAAGCAACGCCAAGTCTGTAACTTATTGGCTCGATTTCGACGCCATTCACGAACGCGACATGGTCTTGTTCAATAAAGACGCGTTGAAGCCTGGTGTCGTCGAATGGCCCGATCCAAAAGCCGATCACCCCATGCTGCAAAATCTTTCCGAAGGCTATGTCGCCTGGATGTTGCTGCAACTTTGGGATGGCTCTGAATTTGACGACACGGGGAGCCTCGCTGATCCGTTGAACATTCCGATCACCGACTTTTGGACGGCACTCAAGAGCGATCGCTTCAAGAGTGAAGAGCGTTACAATGCCGGCGACTCGGAACAAACCACAAAAAGACATGGTGAGGGCGTTGAACTGGTCGACTTTTTGGACGCGTTGGCGTGTCAGGAACTCGTCAATGCGTCGGAACTGGCTCAGTGGCTCGATTCCGTTGAGGCGTTTCCTTACGATGGCAAGCCAGTCTGCTCGATTCAGTAGCGAAATTCGTCAGTCTGGGGCTGAAGCGCCGTCACGGGGGCCGCGCGTCTCCACTTCTTCTAGTATTCTGCGTTGTTTGTGATGATGCGTATTTTGGGGTAAGATAGCGCGTTGCCAAAAGGATTTGGCGTATTAATATGGCAAAAAAAAGCCACTGAAAGGGTGATATCAGTCATGTCAGAAAACCGCATTGAAGGCCTTCCTGAGTATTTCATTCCGATTCGCCGGCTTGGAGAAGGTGGCATGGGCGTCGTCTGGTCTGTTCGCGACACGCGTGTCAACAAAGTGGGCGCGCTAAAAGTCATTCGTCCACAGACTGGTACAACCGAATTGGCGCTCAAGCGATTTGAGCGCGAGATCCGTAACTTTGCACAGCTCATTCACCCGTACATTGTCCAGGTCTATGACGTGGGTAAGATGGAAACAGGCGAGCCGTACATTTTTATGGAAGAGGTCCACGGTAAGCCGATCTCGGCGGCGTTGTTGAAGGGCAAGCCGTTTGACGAGATCATGCAGCTGATCGACCGCATTTTGGAAGGCCTCGACGAAGCGCACTGCAACCACATCATTCATCGTGACTTGAAGCCCGATAACATCCTCGTGACGGTGGACGAGACTGGCTCGTTGATGCCTAAGCTCATGGACTTTGGTCTGGCTTTGCGTGCAGATGAGCGCGACATGCGTATCACGGTGGATGGCATGGTCGTAGGCACGCCAGTTTATATGGCGCCGGAACAGGCGTGCGATGATCACTACCTGATTTGTCCGGCGACGGACTTTTACGGCATCGGTTGCATTCTTTACGAACTGTTTTGTGGGCGTCCGCCGTTCGATGGCAAAAACGCGATCGCGATCATGACGGCGCAGGCTCGTGATACACCCAAGCCGTTTGCGCCCTTGCCGGAATTCGCGCCGATGGCGCGACTGGCTCCCATCATTAACCGACTTCTCGAAAAAGATCCCGATCGTCGTTACGAATGCGCCGCTGACCTGCGTGCCGCTTTCCGAAAGTATTTCCTGATCCGTGATGGCGCGCAATTCTCGCTCAGTGCCCTGAATCACGACGAAGACACGCTGCTCGACATCAGTCGTGAAGAATCTACGCCGTTTTTGGCGAACGAGCTGGCCCCAAAGACCTATCAGGCAATTCTGCCCGACGTCGAACAGTGCAACTACAACTACTCCGTGCTTTCACTCCGTCCGGCACTGTTTATTGGTCGAACGAGTGCCAAACACATCCTCGAAACGTATTTGCGCGACGTCTATAACTGTCGCCGCACCTCCGTGACGCTGATCACCGGGCGCCCCGGTGTCGGTAAGTCGCGTTTCGTCGATTCATGCGTCCAGGATTTTTATAAAAAAGGCATTGCAAACGCCCTCGTCGTCGATGCGTCGCGCAATGTGTCGTTGCGAAAATCCATATACTGCGCCGTTTTCAACAAACTTTTGCTCAAAACGCTCAAGGATGATCAAGTCAATCTGGCCGTCGAGCATTTCTTCCGTGTTACGGGTTCAGGCGATCCACGCGTGCGCCACCTGCTCGAACTTTGGGAAGAAGAACAGACGGGGAAGGCTCAGGTCATCCGACCGGATATGAAAGACATTGCCGCTCGACACGCGGTTCAGCTCTTCAACGACGTTTTTGTGGCTTTGACGCGCACGCGACCGCTCGTTATGAGCATCGATCACCTCGCGGCTGCTCAGCGCGACGAACTCGTCAGCATCATTCACGAGCTCTCGGAGGGCGGCATGCGTTCCGTGCCCGTCCTCATCACCGTCATCAATGCCACGACCAATGATATGCCCACCGACACCGAGCTCGCTTTTGGTAACGACGCTTCGATCTGGCTGAGGCGCGGCATCACCATCGAACCGCTTTCAAACAATGACATGCGCGCCCTCATTCGGCAGGGACTCGGCGTCTGTGAAGAACTTTCGCTCTATATCGAAAACCTTTCGGCTGGTTTGCCCGAGATCGCTTGTACACTCGCCCGACAGTGGCAGCTCGCCGGATTGCTCATACCCACTGAAAATGGCTACGCAAGCACATGTCCGCCCGAAAATCTCCCCATTCCGCGTGACGTTCACGAGGCCATTCTGCATCAGGTCTATCTGACCTTCAGCGACTACGTCGGACATGCTTGGATCCCCGTCGCTTCGCTCGCTGCCGTCTGTGGTGAGCAATTCACGCCCGCGCTCATTCAAAATGCCATCGAATTCATACCGACGACCGATCGACTCATTCGGCATAGTACCTTCATTTCGCTCGGACTCGCTGGCGGCGTCTTGAAAACCATCGACGAATCCACGCTCGCTTTCAACAATCCGCTCATCCGAACCGCGCTCATCAACAATATCGATCGCTACAAAGTCGTCGATTACCATCGCGCCGTCGCCGAGGCTTTAAGAAAAGAGCCACAGTCCATCGATAATGACCTCAAAATCGCGCAGCATCTCGCTGCCGCGCATCAATTCTATGAGGCTTACGAGGCCTACCTCATTATGGCTCGACATGCTATGCAGCATGGCGAATTCGATGCTGCCGCAAAATACGTGGATTGTGCTGAAAACGATCTCGTGCAGCACATGGGATTCGTGGATGCCAGAACCCCCGAACTCGCTGAGATCAACTTCATAAAAGCTGAGATCGCTCTCGAAAAAAATCGAATGGAGGATGCGCAGAACTATATCCAGACGCTGGAATATGCCTGCCGATTTATCATCAATCCAGAAAAACAGGCCTATTTTCAGATGATCCGCGCGCGCTTCTTTGCCAGAACTGGACACGATGATCACGCACAGGAAGCGCTCTCGATCGCAAAACAGTTCCTCAATACGATTCAACCTCCACTCACGCGTAGTCAACTCGAGGTTAAATTCTATTACCTCGCCCAGTGTGAGCAGAATGATCCGAACATGCACCAGGAATTGCTCGATACCGCTAAGGCGCTTAACGATATGCTCTTTGTCGGCAAAGCGTTTTTGGCCATCGCGATCCGAAATCTCAAGACTTTCGATACTGGAAAAACCGTTCGGATCCTCAATTTGGCCGTCGACACGGCGCACAAAAACAACGATTTTAAAACGGAAGCGGAAGCCTTGCTTTTGCTCGCTAAAATTCAAACCGATGCGCCCGAAGTGCAGCTCCAGACCTTGCGGGATGCTCTCGGCTGTTACGAAAAACTCTCCGACTTTCCAAAGGTCGCAAAAATTCATCTCGAAATTGCGGAAGTCCTTAGACCATGGGCTCCCGACGAGGCTGCGATCCACGCCAATTGGGGAAGCCTGCTCGCCGATATTTGATAAAAATAGGGCCGCGGGCTATTCGCTTTGCGAATACGCCCGACGGGCGCGGGCTATTCGCTTTGCGAATACGCCCGACACTAACAAAACCAGCTTTATTCACACGTAACGTCACGAAAATGCCAAAGGGGTCATGATGATGCCAACACGCTTTCAGGATGGTATTTCAATGGAATTGCTTCAGTGGAGCTTGTCTGCTGACGACAACGATACGAAGAATATCTTGATTCGTTTGAATGACGAGGAGATGTTCGATGTGATCGCTCATAATTTGGTGAACGCTGGCTTGGAACAGATCGAAATACGTTCCCACATGTGCGTTACTGGGTGCATCAAAGCCGCATTCCTAAAGGATATTGCACTTTGTCCCGGCGTTGTTTCTGTTTCTGAGCTGCATTAAAATTCATATTCTTCAGGGCTTCGAGGTTTATTTCGAAGCCCTGGAACGACGCGTTGCTGTGGCTCATAGCGCATGAGCGCTTTAGGCATCGTAGCGTCGAACGACGATTCATGACGTAAAAAGGAAGTAAATATATGACACTAAATTGGCACGGTGCGTGGGCCGCGATCCCCACGCCGTTTGAGCACGACAAGCCTGCGTTGGATGCGCTCGAACGTCATCTGAAATTTTTGTTGAGCCATGGCATTGAAGGCATCGTCGTGGTGGGCACCACCGGTGAAGCCGCCACCATGACCGTGGATGAAAAAGCCGACGTCGTCCGTAAAACGGTCGAAGTGGTCGATCACAAAGTGCCCGTCATTGCTGGCGTTGGCACCAATGACACGCGTACGACCATCGAAAACGCACGTCTGGCAAAGAGTTGGGGCGTGGACGGGTTACTCGTCGTCGTGCCGTTCTATAACAAACCCAATCAGGAAGGCCAGTACCGACATTTCATGGCCGTTGCGGATGCGACAGACCTGCCGATGCTCATTTACAACGTCCCGAGCCGCACTGGCACCAAGTGTTTGCCAGAAACACTCGGACGACTCGCCAAACATCCGAACATCGTTGGCACCAAGGACGCGACGGGCGACATGGTCTTTGCAAGCCGCACGCGCATGGCTGCTGGTGACGATTTCCTGATGTTTTCAGGCGATGACGCCACGGTGCTGCCGTTCGTGGCTTGCGGCGGCGTGGGCGCCATCAGCGTCGTCGCCGACGTCGATCCACAGTGCATGCACGACATCATCGCACTCACCCAACGCGGTGAACTCGCCAAGGCGCGCGTCCTCAACCAAAAAATGCTCCCGCTTGGCGACGCGCTCTTCTCGACCACTTCGCCGATCCCTGTCAAGACCATGCTCTCGCGCGGACAAATTGGTTTCCCAAGCGAATTGCGTCTGCCGCTCTGCGAAATGATGAAAGAAGACGCAGATAAGCTCTGTGCGCCGTTTTCAGAGATTATTAATAATATAAAATAACGTTATGAAATGATAATTCATAAGGAAATTGGAGAGGGGGAAGTCTCCCCCTACGCGGCTATTTCGTATTTTGTAGAGTCGTGTGGACGACGCGTCTCTACAAAAATACGAAATACGCCGCTACCCCTTCGCCTGGCAGGGCCAGGTGACGTGCTGTGTCACGGCACGGCGCTGTTTTGTGGAGACTAAAAAATGATTAGAATTGCTATATTGGGTGCCGGCGGTCGTATGGGCCGCATGATCACCGATGTTTTTGGACGCGCGGACGACGTGGAGATCGTGGCCCGTATTGAAAAATTCGACCCCGACGCCATCGCGTCATGGCACGTGTCGCCCGTGTTGCCCAGTCTGGACAACGCGCCGGAATTTGACGTCCTTGTTGACTTTTCGGCACCGTCAGCCAGTTTGGCTGCCGCCGACCAGGTCGCCAAACGCGGCGCCGCGTGGATACTGGCGACGACCGGACTTAGTGATGACGATAAGGCGCTCATTCGTCAAAAATGCGCGCACTGCGCGCTGTTTGAAGCCTCAAACACGTCGTTCGGGGTGGCGCTCATGAACCGGTTGGCATGCCTGGCTGCGCGTGCGCTCGCTGACTGGGATTGCGAGATCGTCGAGACCCATCATCGCAACAAAGTGGATGCTCCGTCCGGCACCGCGCTCACGCTCGCGAAAAACATCGCGGCGGCGCGCGAACGTGACTCAAACTTTGTTTACGAACGTCAGTCCAAACGGGCCGCACGCGACGTCAATGATATTGGAATCTCGTCGTTGCGCGGCGGGTCGGTCGCCGGGGAACATGTCGTGACGTGGTTTGGCGATCAGGAACGCTTTGAAATCAAACATGTTGCCGAAAATCGCGCCATCTTTGCTCACGGCGCTTTGAAGATCACACGTTGGCTCGCAAATCAACCGGCTGGTCGCTATGACATGGGCGATATTGTGGCCACGATCTGTTAAGGCTATTGTTTCGGCCATCGTTAATGTGAATATTCAATCGGCTGGAAGCCGATGTTTTGCATAACCAGGCGCATGGCGCCGGTGTAGTGCATCCCCGAGATGGCGACTGGATGCCGCTGCTATGGAGTTTCTATAATTATAACTATAGTTCAAAGGATATTAATATGAAAAAGAATATGATTTCGCTGATGGCATTGATGACGCTTGGTTTGATCGCGTGTTCTGAGGATAAATCTGATGAAAAAGATAAATCTGATGAAAAAAATGCCTGCGATGTCCTGTGTGCGGCTGACCAAATTTGCGCTGTTGTGAATAACAAGCCGATCTGTACGCATGCCTGCACGAAAGATGTGCATTATTGTGAAGAAATGAATGGTACCGCCTACAACGTCACTGAAAAATGTGTCGATGATGATGCGCATTCGCTCAAGTTTTGGGATGGTCACCAGGTCATGGAAAGTTGTAGCAGCTCGGCCAAGTGTGAACAGGGCAAAGAAGAATGCGTTGAAAAGGTTGAAGAAAAGGTGGATCGCGAGCAGGAAAAGCTTACGTTTTGTCAGGATCCTGAGACGCATGAACCCATTTGTTTAGATGGGTATAATTGTGAGATCGTGGTGATCGAGGATAAGCCCGAGGCGATCTGCGTGAAACCTGAGGATACTTGCACCAACGTGGGAGACGTGACTGAAACGTGTGAAACGCTGGAAGATGGTTCTGCACAAATCGTGAGCAAGACCTGCACGCTTCATTATTATGACGATGAACCAAACTATATTTTCACGTGGAACATTCCTTGTTCAGAAGACGAGATATGTGGTGAGGAGAATGGCAAAGAAACCTGTGTCAGAAAAGATGTGCCAGATCTACCTGATCCGCCGGCGCCGGTTGACCAGGGTGAGTGTGGCAAAGACTTTGTGCCCACGTGTAATGCGGATGGCACGACCAGATCGTGTATCGATGGACAGATCGTGATCGCGGACGCTACGTCTGGCTATTGTCACGTGTTTGCAGAGGCTCAATTGGCGCAATACATTCTTGAAGCGTCGTGTACGGTCATTGAATTGCCGAGAGAGTCCTGTATTGATGTGGGTGGTTTCGCCGGTTATACAAAACAAGTTTGTGGAAAAGCAGAGGATGGCAAATATTACTGGTATTTGGCTGACGCTGCTCAATGCGCCAATGGTTGCAAAGACGATAAAGTTTGTAACGACTAATTCAGGGCAAAAGCGTTGCGCGTGGTGATTTTGAGTTAGCTTGGAATGCCACGCGTGCTTGGGGCGTTTGATTTGTAACATTAGTTAATCGTAAGTTGGCGTGTCAGTTGTATTGGTATATAAAATATGCTAACAATGCAATTGTAGATCAGCCGTTGCTCTGGCGCCATTTCGAACGCGTTACGACGGCGAGCTCTTCAGAGGGCGGCAGGGATCATGAGCAGTATTTAGTTGGTATGACAGCATGGGGTGCTGGGCTAAGGAGATAAAGTGAAAGAGCGATTTTTAGTTTGTTTTTTGGGGCTGTTTGCTTTGACTGCACTGGCTTGTGATGACGATAGCGAAGCGAAGAAGTTTTCGGCGAGTTATTATTGCGAGGTCTTTGATATCTGCGGCGGTTATGAAAAATGGCATTTTAAAAACAATGCCGATTGTACCAAACAGATTGAAGATCAGCTCTCGGTGTTTCGTCGTTGCGAAAAGCCGATGCAGGAATTTTTGTCATGTCGTAGCTCTTTGGATTGCAATGATGTGGGCGAAACATCGTTGGACAGGCTTAAGATCCTTTGTCCGGATGAGTATGAAGCGGTCGTTGACTGTGGTTATAAAGAATATCCTCATAAAGGAAACATTCTGGCAATCGACTTTTCCAAAATTGAATGTTCAGAGGATGAAACTCCGACTTGCGATGGAAATTATATAAAATTATGCGTCGGCGGTGAATATAAATATGACAATTGTGGTGATAACGCAACGTGCGAAAAAGGCGTCTGCAAAGAGAATAAACGAATTTGTACTGAAAATGAAGCAAAATGCAAAAGTTCCACCACAGTGAGCGTTTGTCATAATAACCAATGGATCGACTCAGATTGTCCTGGTAACTATACTTGCAAGAATAACCAGTGTAGCGCACCCGCCGGGACGTGTTTGGAGAACGATGCGTATTGCCTGGGTGATACGAGTATCAACATTTGTCACGGTGGTCAGTGGGTCAGCTCGCTCTGTCCTACCGGTTCGACCTGCGTTGTGAACGCGTGTCGTGGCTCAAGTAACCCTGGCACGCCGTCGTGTGACCTCTCTAATAATCAATATATCGTCAACGGAAAATGTACCGATATTGACGAAATGGCTGAAACCGCATGTAAGATCGTAGACGATGGCATGATATTGGATGTCCATGATGATCCGATTTACAACTGCTCTTTAGTATGCGATATTTCAAGCTCGTGGCAGTATTATGGTTGTAGCGATATTGAGAGTGTCTACGCTCAAGTTTTTTATGACACGGATGAACCTTTCTTTAGATCTTCTGATTATGCCAAGCCACGTGGTCTTTGCTCTGTACATTTTAAAGACAAAATGAAGACATCTGGCAAAGATTTATATGCCAAATTACTTGCTTGCATCATTCGTGCGAATAGTAAAGATCCTCGAGATCTAAGTTATCATGCTTGTCCTGGTTGTTCGGATGTATGCGATGAACCGCTAAGAACGCCACATCCGTGTGCTGCAGAAATCGAGGCAATTAAAGACTACGAAGATTGATAGAATGCGACTGTGGAGACGTGCGGATCGTGTTTCATTTGGAGATCGCACGTCTCCACATTATGTCAGTGTGGGGCGCCGCAGGCAGAGGGGGTAGCGGCGTATTGGTGATTTTTGTAGAGGCGTGTTGTGACACGTCTCTACAAAAAGCACAAATAGCCGCGTAGGGGGAGGCTTCCCCCTCCCCGAAATATTCAAAATGTGTGAAATGTAATTTTATATGAATATTTAGACGCTGTGGAAGTCGACGATGACTTCGGGGACTTTTCCGACTTCATTTTTTATATATTTTAGAGCTTTGTGTCGGATGATTTCGGCCATGTCGCCGTGGTGAGCGGAGCTCGTGATGGTTCTGAGGAGTTCGGGTTCAAATTCATCGAGCCATCCGGTATTTACGGCAATGCCGCAGCAATGGACGGCGAGTTCTCCGACGAGGTTTTCGTCGGCATCGAGTGCCCCGTTGATGACGACGACGCCGTTGTGGGCGAGTACTTTCTTTTGTTTAACGATGTCGTTGTCGAGCCCGTCAGCAATTTTTCCGACGACGTAGCGACGTGAAGGTTCAAAGCCGTCGTGGATCTCGTGGTGATCCGGGAAGAGACAGATGCACTGGCCTTCCTGTAGGACTTCTGTGACGGTGCGGCTTTCAACTTTTTTGGCGAGTTTTTCATGTAGGGCGAGTCGTTTGAAGTCGCCGTGAATGGGGATGAAGATCTCTGGGTCGATGAGTTCGATGAGGAGTTCGAGTTCGCGTTGATTGCCGTGCCCGGAGCTGTGGAGGTGCAATTCGGGGGCGTCGATGATCGTGGCGCCCTGGCGGTAAAAGCCGTTGATGATGGCGCCGACGCGGCGTTCGTTGCCGGGAATTTGGCGAGCCGAGTAGACGAGCATATCGCCTTCATGGAGTTTGATTTTGGGGTGCAGGCCTTGTGAGATTTTGTAGAGCGATGCGGCGCGTTCGCCTTGCGAGCCCGAGACGACGACGATGAGGTTGTCGCCTTCTTCCTGGATCTTTTCTTCTGGGACGATCTCGAGGTTGGGCGGCACGACGAGGTAGTCGAGTTCACGTGCCAGAGCCATGTTTGTGGTCATGGAACGACCACAAATGGCGAGTTTTCGGCCGATGTTGGCTGCGGCATAGATGAGTGACTGCAGACGGCCGATGTTTGAGGCGAACAGCGTGACGAAGACGCGGCCGTGAGCTTCTTTGAGGCATTTTTGCAGGTCATTGAAGACGTCGAGTTCGCTGGTGATGTTCGTGTTGTCGACTTCGACGTTGGTCGAATCGCTGAGGAAGAGTCGCACGCCTTCGTCGCCGAGCGTTTCGAAGCGTCCGAGGTTGGTTTTTGCGCCAGACATGGGTGTGTTGTCGATGCGCCAGTCACCCGAGTGGATGATTTTGCCACAGGGTGTGTCGAAGGCGAAGGCCAGGCTGCCGGGGATGGAGTGGCACACGTCGATGTATTCGACGGTGACGTCGCCAAACTTGTCTTTGCGTTTTGACGAAACGATGTTGAGGTCGACCGAGCCTTCGAGGTTGTGTTCCTGAAGACGTCGTTTGATCATCGCGATCGTGAAGTTGGAGCCGTAGATCGGCAGTTTTTTGTTCAGACCGGCTTTTTTGAGTGCCATGACGAGGTAGGGAATGGCGCCGACGTGGTCTTCGTGTGCGTGAGTGACGAGCAGTACGTCAGGCGCATCGGCTTCCAGGACGCTAAAGTCTGGCGTGATGAGGTCGACCCCGAGGTCTTCGTCGGCGGGAAAAAGCACGCCGCAGTCGATCAGTATTTTTTGTTTGGGTGAGCGGATGAGCAGGCAGTTCATGCCAAAGACGCCCGTTCCACCGATCGATAGGATCTTTACACAAGGTTGCGCGCCGTTCGTCGGCGCGGCATTAAATTCTGTCATTCATTATCCTTTTTTTCGGTCATTCTGGTCACAATGACCTTATCAATTCTAAGTTTGTCCATTTTTTCGACGCGAAAGCGCAGACCAGCGTGTTCAATGGTGTCGCCGGATTTTGCAATGCTTCCGAGTTTTTCCATAAAGAAGCCGGCGACGGTATCGCTTTCGCATTCAATTTCGTCAATTTGAAACGCTTCACAGAACTCACTGAGGAGTGTGACGCCGTTGACGAGCCAGTCGTTATCTTGTTTGACGATGTTTTGTTGTGGTTCCGGGTCGAATTCGTCTTCGATATTGCCGACGAGGCGTTCGATGGCGTCTTCGATGGTCAAAATGCCGGAAGTGCCGCCGTATTCGTCAACGACGACGGCGATGTGTGCGCGTTTGGATTGCAGTGTTTCCAAAACACTTGTGATCGTGGCCGTTTCTGGAATGTTGACCACTTTTCTGGCCAACGAGGCCAAGGTCGGCATGGTTTTGAGTTCGGTCGAGCGTGTTTTGGCGCCGTCCTGGCTTTTTCGCGTGACGGCTCCGTTTTCTCCACTGGTCATGTAATTTGGATTGACCTTGTGGAGTGCTGCGACGACGTCTTTGATATGAACGACGCCGAGGATATCATCGAGGTTTTGGCCGTAGATCGGGTAGCGCGAGTGACCGGATCGCAGGGCATCGACCAGGAAGCTCTCGAGCGAGGCGTCGGCGGGCATGGCCACGACGTTGCCGCGTGGCACCATGATCTCTTTAGCGTTCAACTCGGTGAAGCTGAAGACGTTGTCGAGCAGCGTGCCTTGTTCTTTGGTGATGGTGCCGTCGTTCGACGAGTGCTGGGCGATGATGCGCAGTTCTTCGGCGGTCACGCCAGCCGAGTGGTCGCCGCTCACCGGTGTGACGTGAAGTAGCTTCAACAAGCCGTTACTGGCCACGACCAGCAAGAGCATGATCGGGTTGAACACCGTGTGAAAGATGCGCATAGGGCGAGCGACGAACATCGCTACTTCAAGCGGTTTCGCGATCGCGATGCTTTTTGGCGTGATCTCGCCAATGACGATGTGAAGGAACGAAGCAAGGGCGAAGGCAATGGCTGCACTAATGCCGTGTGATAACGTCTCGGATAGCGGTAAGGCGATCCAGTCAAAAAACATCATCAGGTAGCGGTTGATCGCCGGTTCAACGAGCCAACCTAAACCGAGGCTGGCGATCGTCACACCCAGTTGAACAGCAGATAGATATGAGTCTATCTTTTCCAGGATCATTAAAACCTGAGTGGCTGATTTGACGCCGTCATTTTTGAGTCCCTCAAGCTGAGAAACGCGGACGCGTACGAGTGAAAACTCGGCGGCAACAAAAAATGCGTTCATCAAAAGAAGGAGAATTACGAGTATTACTTGAATCATGACCTATTGCGTGTGACCCCCTGGGGTGGCTTCATATCAAACGCCCTCTCAAAAAAGGGGCGTGCTATTATTCTAAACTATTATATATGCGCAAGCCTTTTCGACAATTTTGGAGATCGTACACGAAGATTTTTGTTACTGTTCAGCTGGGGGACTTTCATTTGTTTCTACATTTATTCCTAAGAGTTGGTTTTTTGGAGCAGGCCTGGGCCTGCGGTGCGCAGGGGGCCGCTAGCGCTCGGCCCCCTTGCATCCCCCAGCGCTTTTTTGTCGGCCGTGTGGAACTCGCTTCGCTCAAACATGCCACACGGCCGTATCAAATTCAGGAGCAGTTAGGGTGGATCATCGTAAACTAAATCTTGGAGTCGGCGGTCGCGAACTTGCCTTCGGCTTCGAACAAATCGCGCCCGCTCGCCCAATCTCAGCCTGCTTGCCTTCGGCTTCGCTACGGCTGAGCTTTTGAATTTCTGATCGGACAATGCTTACTCCGCTAAGTTGTAACAGATTTTTTTCGGATATGGCATTTTTTAATTGATTTAGGCCCCTATATTTCGGTAGACACGCCCGCCAAAATTTGACTGGCATGTAAATTGCTCGCTTCAGAACAGCTTTTGGTTGCGCCAAAGCCTGTGCGCGCATGAGCCACGGACGTTTCGCTATGGAGGCATACCATGATTATCCCCGATTATCTCATCATTGATGAAATCAAACGGCGCGAAGAAAAAAAATGGCAGCCTGAGTCCCAACAGATCCCGCTGTACATTCCAGATTCGCCCGAACCCCAGAATCATGACAATCCTAAATCTGACGATAAACGTCATAAACGCGAGAATGGCGCGATCATATTGAACCTTCTCGGAGATACGACCATTTAGTTCGGATTTTTGGCGTATCGACCACGGTTTCAGACTTTATGAAATCTGGTTGATACGCCTTTTTTGTGTCTGCACCGCGTTTGTTTGCCGCGATTAGGTGTGGCGTCGGCGTTTGGAAAGAGGCAATCATGTCTGATTCGGACGTTGTTTGTTGATTGGTTTATGCCTCGAACGATGCTGCGTTACGCGATTGAATCATTTCTTGAAGCGCAACGACAGGCATATTGAATCGGTTGGCATAATAAAGCAAGGACGTGCCGTCATAGCACGTCCTTACTAAATTAAGTTATGTGAATTAGTTCTTCATAGCTGCTTCGACGAGGGCGTCTTTGACGCGGCTGAACGGCGTCGCGTTGAGGAGCAGGTTAAGGTTGTCAGGGTCGGCCAGGCGAGGAATGACGTAATTACCGATCGCGATGGCTGTGTCAGGAGAGGCGTTTTTGATGATCTCAGCCGCATCACTCGCGTAGAGTTTATCGTTTCCGAGGAGATATTTGACCTGGCTTACGTAAGTACGGTCAAAGACGAACTGCATTTTTGAGTGGATGTCCGAAACGACTCTGGCTCTGTAACGCATATCTTTGGGGTGATTCATGATGTCTTGGTAGCCTTCGTTGGCGACGGCGATCAACGCATCGGGGTCATCCACTTCTTTCAGCATGATGTAGGCATTTTCATAGTCTGCAATGCGTGAAATAAGGTAGAGGGCGACGTCTTTGTCGACGCGGCTGAAGGGCACTTTTTCGAGGATCCTTTTGGCATCAGCAGCCTGGAT
The DNA here is from genome assembly GCA_045643185.1 of Myxococcota bacterium. Taxonomy (GTDB): domain Bacteria; phylum Myxococcota_A; class Bradymonadia; order UBA4248; family UBA4248; genus RGIG464. Next base: position 39,397 of record JAZUKH010000265.1, read on the forward strand.
GTATTTGTTTCCGAGGTAGAGCTGGACCTGTTTCAGGACGTTATCGGGGTTGGAGTAGTCAATTTTGCTGCTGATGTCGTTGGCGATGTTCTGGGAAGGAACTGGTTGCTGAGGGATGGGAGCAGCCATGCCTGGACCCATGGGCGGCATGGGTGCGCCGGGTTTTCCAGCGGCAGGCGGTATGGGTGCCGTGGGTGCACCGGGTTTTCCAGCGGCAGGCGGTATGGGCGCCGTGGGCATTTTGGGCGGTTCAGGCACGCGAACGAGTTTTTGAACTTTGTTTTTCGCGTTTTTGTTGTTCATCAGTTTCAGGAATTGATCGGCGTTTTCGGGGTCCGCGAGTTTGGGGGCGAGGTAGGTGCCGACTTTTTCCTGTTGGCTGTTGTTGAGCTGTTTCATGATGCAGGCAACGTCAGATGACATGACGAGGTCGTCGTCTTTGACGATGCGTTTCGTCTGAACGTATGGGCTGTTGTTCTCTTTATATTTTTTGAGTTGCAGCTGTCCACAGAGGTCACGGACGACTTTGTCGTGTCCCATGTTGGGACCGTGTCCGTCGTGATGATTATCGTGTTTTGCTTTGTCAGCGAGTTCCTTTTGATAGTCATCAGCGGCTTTTTGGATCTTTGAACGCGTGTTTTTATCTTTCACGGCATTCAGCATCGTGTCGAGCTTGTTGGGGTTATCGAGGTGCTTTGCGAGGTAGGTGCCGACCTTTTCCTGACGGTCTTTGCCCTGAACTTTTTTGAGGATGCAGGCTGCGTCTTTAGCGGTGACGGTATCGTTTTTACTGATCTTGCTCGTGACCTGGTCGTAAACTTTATCGGGCCTGGCAAAATTGATCTGATCGCAGACATCGGCGAATGCCAAAGCTGGCAAACTGGCGAAGCAAAGCGTGGCGAGTAAAGATGTGATTTGTTTTTTGAGGCTACACATAGTGAAATCTTCCTATTCAAAAGTCAAAATAAAATCGAGCGCATCCAAGCGCTTTTGAGACTGAAATCAAAATCTGTGCCAGATTTTATGTCAAAAAAATATCGTTATCAATCAAATTTGATTCTGTAAATATGGGCGCGTAGAGACGTGGGGTTCGCACGTCAACTTGCAATAGTTGATTGTCGACTCAAAAAAGCGGATAAGGGCTTTTACGCGATGTATTTCTGATCGATCTGTGAGATGAGGGCGTCGCGTTCATTTTTTTGTATTAAGGAGTTAAATTATGAGTAACCAGTTTTTGAAATTGTTCGCCATCGTTGGGATGGCTGCTGGTTTGATGTGTGCCTGTTCTGACGACGATAAAGACGACAAGGACGGTCAAAAGGCTGAATGTGAAGCCAACCAGATCAAATGCGAAAACGCGATCTCCTACAGTTGTTCGTTGCTTGGTAAATGGGAAAAAGTCGAAGAATGCGCACTTGGTTGCGATGATCTGAACCAGGCTTGTAAGACTGCTGAGAGTGGTTGCGACGCCGGTTCGGTGCGTTGCAATGGCGATACCGTTGAGGAATGCAAGTCGAATGCATGGACGAAGAGGGAAACTTGTACCGATGGCTGCGTCAAAGGTTCCTGCCAGGTTCCGGCGGCAGACATTAACCCGGCACGCGGTATCGATATTGGCGCGCCGTGCGTTGATGCCGATGTCACGTATTGCATGGGCGACTACATGGTCGTTTGCAGCGGTGGAAGCATCAAAGCCAAGTATGTTAAAGACGGCAAAGTGCAGAAATGTGCAGATCTGAGCAGCGACCTGACGATCTCTTGTGTCAGCACCATGGTGGCGCAGGATCTCTACGAGGGTGGTTGCAAAATCGATTGTGGCAACGACGTGAAAGTCGATTACGTCGATGCCAACACCAAGTGCAGTGAATAACATTTAGGTTATGTCCCGTCACTCGCTCAAACCGGCAGGCTTTTCTCCGCGAGAGAAGCTGTCAGCCTGGTGGACTGACGGGCAAAAACTTGTTGTACGCGCTCGGTTCAGTGGCCATTTCGTTGTCGAACATAAAAACGAATGTCTAACCCCCGTTCGACGCGCAAAATGACGTTCATTCGCCCAAATGGCGTTTAACAAGCGTACAAAAATAAACCCCGTTTGAGGATCGCTCAAACGGGGTTTTGTGTCATGACGGAATTAAATTAGAAGCGGATCTGGAAAGAAGCGCTGGTAAGGGAAGCGCTGACTTCAGCTTCGACCTTGTTGCCGTATTTGTCGTTCCACTTCATAAGTTTTTTTGCACCCAAACCGGTCATGACGCCGCCAGCGATCGCGACCATGGCACTGGGCAGAACGAAGAATTCGGGGAGCCACTTCTCGTATTTGGTATTTTTTGAATATTCGTTGGGATCGTAGGTGATCGTGCTGGGGTTATCCTCGGTGGGTTCGCGCCAGGTGTCGTCATCGTAGGTGGCGGTGTAATAGATTGAGGTGACGAGGCCGCCGACGCCAGCGGCGAGGAGGACGATACCGACACCCAGTTCAGCCTGGTAGAGGGCTTTGTCGTCGCGTTTCACCGAGATCGAGCTGTAATCGTCGTCATCATCGAATTCTTCTTCGTCGCCATAGATGTTTTCGGCGCTGGTGCCATCGTAAGCGTAATCGGTGGTGTTATCGGCATAGGCGTCGGCATTTTCATCGGCGACGGCATCGTTGTTTTCGGCATTCTCATCGACGACAGCGTCGTTACCTTCAGCGACGTTTGCGTCTGCGACCATGCCTTCAGACGAGGCTGCGTTTTCGAGAGTCATGGGCGCGGGGGCGCTGGTGTCTGCCGACGTATCCGTGGAGACGGCCGCGCCGTCCGCCACAGCGGCGGTTTCAAGCGTCATGGGTGCAGCAGCGGCTTCGGGCGCAGCTTCGGTCGCCGGAGCGGCTTCCTGTGCCATGAGTTGAGCCGGGAATAAGGCCAGACTGCAAAAGGCGAGAGTAAGACGACGAGTAAAAGACATGTGAACTCCTGATATCACTTCGAAAGCATGTTCTTGAGCAATAAAAAATAATCGCGTCTGACGCCAAAATTTGGGTGAGGCTTTGTGCCTCGTGCCCGTTTTGACGCACGCAACAAACCGGGCCATAAACGTGAGTTTCCTAACCTTATTCAACTCGATTGCAAATTTGTCGTAACTATTTTCTGAAAAACGGTTCGCGAAAGGTTTTGTTTTGGCAGCAAAGTAAGCTAAACTTTTTTTCCTTTCGCGCTGAATAGAAAGAAAAATTGCGTGAAGGGACATCTCACACCAGAAAATGATTCGTTTGGAAGTTTGGAGTCGATCTGTCTCATGAAGCGCACTCAGTCGATTTTGTGTGTCGTTGCCGTCGTGTCTTTAACGGCGTGTAGTCATGCTCAAGTAGAACCCGTCACGGTCGTGGAAGCACCGGTGATCGTGACTGTCCCTCCATCCGACTGTGTGCCGAACCGGGATGGCGTGCCGATGTGTGGCGACGCGCCGTTCGTGGTTCAGTGCGGTGAGCTCGGTTTGAGCGAACTGGCGGAAGAAGGCGCCGTGTGTGAGCGTCAGGGCGATGGCAAGCGCATCGTGCTTCGCGGCGACGTGTTGGCGTTTGATCGCACGTATGCCGGCGGCAGCGTCGTGATCGAAGGTGACCGCATCGTTTATGTCGGTTGCTCGCCTGATCTGACCGACGCCAGTGTGATCACGTGTCCCGATTCCGTCATCAGTCCGGGGTTGATCAACGCCCATGAACATCTAAATTACTCGAATGCTCGTCCGGCCGTGTGGGGCGACGAGCGTTTTGACCATCGTCACGACTGGCGCAAGGGCTTGAACGGCCACACGCTCGTGCCTGGCCCTTCGACCGACCATAACGATGTGCCTGAGATGCGCGCGCTTTTGAGCGGTACCACGTCCATCTTTGGATCTGGGTCCGAAAAAGGTCTGGTCCGCAATCTCGACAAAGAGTCGCCAGTCGGTGATGATACGCATCTGCCGATCTACCAGACGTTTCCGCTTTCCGACCACACGGGCATGCAGATCGAGTCAGGGTGCGGTTACTCGAAATACGCCAATGATGACCGCGAATCATGCCCGTACGGGCCGCATATCGGTGAAGGCATTAACGACGCGGCGCGCAATGAACTCGTGTGTTTGAGCAGCGACGAAGGGCGCGACATTTTTAAGTCCAACCTGGCTGTGATCCACGGCGTGGCGGCGACGTCCGAACTCATCGCCAAAATGGCGCAGAATGACGTCAAAATGGTGTGGTCGCCGCGCACGAACATTGCGCTTTATGGCGACACGGCGCGCATCACCGCGTTTGACGAACTCGGTGTGACGATCGGTCTTGGCACCGACTGGATCTACTCGGGTTCGGCAAACATGCTTCGTGAACTTCGCTGCGTGGATGACCTCAACCGCGACTATTTTGGACATCATTTTAGCGATTATGCGCTGTGGCTGATGCCGACCGTGGGTTCGGCTGCGGCGCTCGGCGTTTCGCACGTGCTCGGTCGTCTGGCTCCGAACTATGTGGCGGACATCGCGATGTTTCGCAAGACACCCGACAAACAGGCGCATCGCGCCGTGATCGCAGCCGACAACGCGGACGTGCTGCTCGTCATGTTGGGCGGCAAAGTGGTTTACGGCGAGTCGTCTGTGATGACGAGTGGCCGTTTCATGGATGTGTGTGGCATTGAAAAGAAGTTCGATAACATAGCCGCACGTTCGGAGGAGTTTGACACGATCGAGTCGTATGCGGCCTATCCACTGTATTTTTGCGCGGAGCCCGAGGATGAGCCGACCTGTGTGCCGCAGCGCGTTCGTGAGGCTGACACGACGGCGCAGGATCTGCCGATCTACACGGGCGTGGCGAGCGGCGCAGCCGACGTCCTCGACCGTGATGGCGACGGCGTGCCCGACTCGGTCGATAATTGTCCGGCCGTGTTCAATCCGATCCGTCCGACCGACCACCCGCGCGTTCAGTCCGACCTGGACGGCGACGGCGTTGGTGATGCGTGCGACGCCTGGCCCACGTGCAGTGAAAATACGGCATCCTGTCTCACTTTGAACGCGCACGACCGCGACAATGACGGGGTGCCCAACTTCTTTGACAACTGTCCCAACGACGTTAATCCCGACCAGGCTGACCGCGACCGCGATGGGCTTGGCGACGCGTGTGACCCCTGCGACGACGCGACTGACCAGGATGGCGATGGCATTGGCGACGCGTGCGACCCCTGCCCGCAGGATGGCCAGAATGAAGACGGACTGGGCTGCTCTTTGCCCGTGACGCCCATTTCTGAGATTCGCAACACCCATATCAACGGCACGCTCAAAGAAGATCTGATCAAAATTCAGGGCGTCGTGACGGGCATCGCGCCGCGTCTGGGCGGCATCGGCGGCATCTTCGTTCAGGATCTGCACGAAAACGTTGCGGTCATGCTCTATCACCCTGAAGATGCCCAGAATGTGCGCATCGGCGACCTCATCGAAGTCAAAGGTTCTACCTCGGTCTATTACAGTCTCGTTCAGATCAAACCCACGTCGATCAATATTCTTTCCTCCGACCACGCGCGTTTGCCGTTGACCATGACGGCTGAGCAGGCGACGGCCAACACGACGCCCGAAGTGACGCAAAACGCCTTCGACAGCGTTCTCATCACGGTTCACGGGCTCACGCTCGACCGTTATGACGAGACTCAGCGCATTGGCGAGTGTTATATGGCCCATGATTCGGAAGGCCATGAACTCTGCGTCGACGATTATCTCATCGGCACGGGAAAACTTCAAAATGTGCTCGAAATGAACAAAACGTACGATATTACAGGTATTCTTCTTTACGACTACGGCCGTGAAAAGCTTGCCCCTCGCCAGCGTGACGATATTTCGGTTTCGCCGTAATCACGATCTTTGCTACAAATCAACCATACAGCGCAAGGAATCATCTGAAAATGCTGTATTTGTTAAGATTTAAATCAATTCTGTGCTAAATTTGTTCATGTCACCCAATCCTCCATATTTGGTTTTTCAGCAATACCCAACATGCAGGATTTGGGTGACAACTTAAATCACTTTTGCGAACTTGATCAGACGCTATCCTACGAATTTTTCGTGAGACAGCAATGTTCACATATTATATTAATCTATTTACATTCGCCTGATTTTTCTACACAACTATTTGGACATTTTTTGACGTCGAAAACATCATATTTATTCGTTTGATAAAAATAGTGCATTTCATTATTTGTCGTTTCTTCACAAACCTTGGTATATCGCACGTAACCGCCATCTGGATCAGTTTCACAAACAAATACTTTTTCTCCCGCTTTCGTGCATGGATCTTTTGGGGTGCAACGAGCTCCCGAGGTCTTACCGGTTAAACACACATTATCTTTCTTATCTGTCAAATTAACAGCGTCAGAGCAATCCAGCGCAGAAACATTAGAAACAGTAACATATTCGCCAACATCGCAGAATATAAGATAGTTGTCTACGCAATAGGCAGATTTTTTAGTGCATTCACTTCCTTCTTCCGGCACGATCTTTTTGCAAGCCGTACCGTCACAATTGTGTATGCAATACTCAATCTCACCTGCATTCATTTCGTTTGGATCATAGCCGTATATACCGTTTCCTTTTATACAAATTGACGCAGTGTGTTAATGGTCAGGCAGTATTTTTATTTCAAATATGAAATTTTTATAATTAAATTTTGGTGGCGCCGCCTATTGCCGTTGGCAATACGGCGGACGCGCGGCGGCTTCTCCCTCGTAAGAGACGCAATATTTTGCGTCTCTACTCGGTCAATACGCCGCCGCTTCTTGGTTTTTTGCGTCCACCGTGGCTGTGTTGAATGCTACGGAGCTACATGGAAACATCGCTCCTGTTGACGCCCCGCTACGCCTTCGCCTGGCGGGGGCGTCAGCAAGGTCCCATTAAACTTGACAAAGTATGGCTAAATATAAATAATTGCTAATAAATTAACAACGGTGTTGTTAAAGCCAGGATGGCCTTCAATCATTAATTAATTAGTTAGGATAAAACGATGAAAAGACTGGCGATTTTAGGAACGGCAGCATTGGCGTCGATGTGCATGTGTGGCATGGCGTATGCGGATACCTATGTTCCTTCACGGACGATCAGTCTTGTGTATGACGATTCCGGAAGTATGTCGAACCTTGGCACGATCCAGTCGCCGACCTGCGTTGACACGTGGAGCCAGGCTCGCTATGCCATGGAGATCATGGCGTCGATGTTGGACGAACGGGATCAGCTCAACATCTATTATATGAGCGATTACGAGACGTCTCAGGATGCGCCGCCTCGTCTTCGCCTCAAAGGCAGCCGCGATGCGCACGAGATCGAACAGAATGTCGAGCGCGTCCACCAGACGCTCACGCGTGCCGGTGAAACGCCCTTCAACAGCGTTCGCAAAGCCTATAAGGACTTGGCACATACGGCTTCGGACGAAAACTGGCTCGTCGTACTTACCGATGGTGAGTTTCAGGGCGTCAACGGGCGTATCGAGGACGAGTTCCATAAATACACCAAGAATCGCCGCGTCAAAGTGATGATGCTCGCCATGGGCGAACAGGCGTCGTTGATCGAAAGTGATGAAGAAAACGGCATCTATTTCGAACATGCCGTGACCTCTAAACAGATCCGTTCAAAGCTGACCAAGCTGACGAACCGCATCTTTCAGCGCAACGCGCTGCCGCAAAAGAACGTGGCGACGGTGAGCTTCGACGTGCCGATGCGTGAGCTCATCGTGTTTGCCCAGGGTAAAGACGTTTCGATCACGAGTTTGTCGACGGAGGGCAAGACCGTGACCCCGTCGTCGAACATTCACGCGATGTATTCAAAACAGGCTGCGGAACCGCGTCCGACGTGCAACGTCTTTGACGAGTCGCTGAACGGCAAAGTGGCGACGTTTGACGGTGACTTTGATGCCGGTACTTATACGATCAACCTCACTGGTTCGCCGGACTCCATCGAGGTCTATTACAAGCCCAATGTCGACGTCCAAATGTATTTTTATGACGGCGTTGGTAAAGACGTGACCGATAAAGCCAAGTTGAGCAATGGCAAGTACCGTGTTGGTTTTGGCTTTGTGAAGGCTGGCACGAAGGACGCCGTGCCAGCATCGCCGTTGCTCGGTAATGCGGAATACACGGCCAAGCTCGTCAACAATGACGCTGAACCTGTGACGGTGCATGACGGCGATGTGATTACGATCAGCGAGGGCACGCTCGTCGGTGACTTCGAAGCGACGTTTTTGAAATATAACCAGGTGCACACGCAGCTGGCGCCGCGCACCATCTTTTTTACAAACGAACTGGTCTGGCAGGTCGCGTCCCAGGCTCAGCCGCTGGTGCTGACGGCTGATGGCGTAAAAAGTGGCAACGGTGACCTCACGGCACACGTTCGCATGAAGAATAACGAAGGCTCCGTGAGCGAGCTGACGGACGCGCAGTGGCAGGCCGTCGAGTCGGTCGATGCCGTCGAGATCTTGCCGCCGCCTGACAAGCCACAAAAAAGTCACAGACACAAGAAAAAGCCCAAAGAACAGCCAAAACGTTTTGTGTTCCAGGCGAACAAGGGCGCCGCAAACGGTGATGTGGCCCTCGACGCCGTTTCGCAGGGCGATCCCATGATGTTGTGTATGCCCAAAGCCTGGTCGATCACCAAAGCTTTTAAGATCTGGCGCGGTATCGATATTTGCGAAAACGAAAAATTCGTTTATCGCGCCTGCACCGAGTTTGCGATGGGCGAATCGACCGCTTACGGTTGTTCCGAAGACACACAGGTTCAGGTCAAAAATGGCCTGTCCGGCTTCAGCTTCGTTTTGCGCTTTTTCCAGGACTGGTGGGGAATGCTCGTCGCCTTGTTCCTGATCTTTGGCTGGGTCAAAAAGCACTGGATGCCTGCGATCGATCGTCGCGTCAAAATTCAGATGAAGTCTCAGAATTTCACGACGCGTGACCAGGAGACGAGCGGTCGTTATCAAAGATGTTGGCTCAACTTTTTGCCGTATCGAGACAGTACGGGAACGGTGTCGTTAGGCGGCAGCGTCAAAGCAGATGTGCCCAAAACGTTGGAATTGCGTTCCATGGGCGGCAGTAAGTTGAATTTGACCAATGCGTCTAAGTTTGCTGGCAAAAAGCAGATCACTTTCAATTCGAAAAATGTGGATGAGAGCTACGGCGCCAAGGCGGGTAAAAAACGCGCCAAAAAGCCGTTCGCATTCAATACAGAGCAACCCATTGTCATTAAATCAAAAGATTTTACCTATTCATTTGTGCTTCACTCGAAGAAGCTCAGACGACGTAAATAAAGGAGAAAACAGATGATAGCACCGACATTGTTGATTGGTCTTGGTGGTACGGGATCAAAGATCGTTTGCCGAGTCTCAAAGATGGTTACAGAAGAACAGCGCCGTCGCATTGGCTTCGCTGTTTTTGATACGGACGTCAACGAGCTTCGTGAGATTCAGGAAGCCAATCCGTTTATCGCAGTGATCCAGACGTCGACGAAGTTGAGCGTGGGTGAGTATTTGAACATCGACACGTACGCTAGGGACAACTGGTTCCCGGTGAACTCGATCCTGAACAGCAAAACATTGACGGAAGGCGCTGGTCAGGTTCGCGCGATCTCACGTCTGGCGCTCGACACGGCGATCCGTGCCAACCTGATGACGCCGTTGCACAAATGCATCGAGAACCTTTACAAACTCGAAGAAGATCAGACGAGCCAGGCTTTGCGCGTGATCATCGTCAGCTCACTCGCCGGCGGCACCGGTTCGGGCTTGATCTTGCCCGTCGCGCTCTATCTGCGTAATTACTTGGCGACGCGTTTTCAGCAGAGTGCCAACATTACACGCGGTTTCTTCATTTTGCCCGAGGTGTTCTACGAAGTCATTCACGGCTCGGCTGAACAAAATAATCTCAAGTGTAATGCCTACGCGACGTTGCGCGAACTCGACGCGTTTTTGATGAAGGGCGACGGCACGCTGCCGGCGCGTTTTGAAAAAAGCGTGCGTTTGGAATTCCCGCGCACCGGTTCCGAAAACCACGAAGAATATCAGGTCCGTCCGTACGATTTCTGCTTCCTGTTCGATGCCCAGAACACCGAAGGTAAGAAACTCAATGACTTTAACCAATATTTGGATCACGCAGCCAACTGCATCTATGCGCAGTCGATCGGGCCGATGAACAAACGCAGCAACTCGAGCGAAGACAATACGATCCGTGCTTTGGCGCGCGAACATGGGCGTAACCGCTATGCCGGTGCTGGTTGCTCCATGCTCATCTACCCGTTCGAGGAAGTGCGCGAATACGTGGCCATCAAGTGGACGCAGCAATGCGTTTCAAACGAGTGGCTGCGTTTCGATAAAATGTACTCCGACAAAAAGAACAAACAGTCGGAAATGCGCGAACAGGGCATCTTGGTCGGTGATACGATCCGCGGCGATGACTACATCATGACGATCGAATCGCTCGCCAATCAACGTGATCCGTTTGCCAAAACCATGCAGAATCAGTGTATGCGCTATGGCAACGACGGGTTGGAGGTGCTTGGCAACAAGTGGGATGAATACATCCGTGAATTGAAAAAATTCGTCGAAAACGAAGCGAAGAATCAGTCCGACCTGGATAGTCAGCGCGATGCGTCACTCGCGCGTCTTTCGGATGTCGAAGGTGATCCCGATACCTATCCCAAGCTTCAGGACGCCATTCGCGAAATTATGAAATATTACAACATGGTCGAACGCAAATGCGATGACAAGGCTTCGACCATCGCTTACACGATCTTTCAGGGGCAATCCACCAACGTCACCGCTGAAAGCCGCGGCTATCAGCTCGAAAGTTATTTGCGCGACGGTTCGGGGGCGTTTATGCATCCGAATGCCGTGCGATACTTCCTCTACCAGGCTAAGAATCGATTCGTTCAGGAACAGAAAGTGAACGACAACCGCCTCAAAGAGCTGAACGACGCCTTTGGTAAGGACGGGATCGAAGCGATTCTCGATGATCCCAATACGGACGAAGTGGAGAATATCGACAATCTTGCCGACCGTAAGCGTTCGCTGCGCGACAAATTAAAGAATGCCATGGGTAAACTGACCGACGATCAGGAAGACATGAAGGCGTCTTTCCAGGGCTTGATCACGAAAGCTGACGAACTGCGCGTTGTGGGCATTCTGAAATATGTGTTCAAAGAAGGTCTGGATTATTTGAACGGCTTGATCGAAGCCTTCGAGCGCTTTTATGACAACTTTGAACAGAAGGTCAACGGCATGTCGAAGCGACTCGCTGAGATCTCGAAAAAATGCACGAATCAGCCAGGGAAAACGACGCGTTATGTCTGCTCATCGACGATCTGCTTGAATCGCATGGTCGAAAAACTGGCTTACAAAGGCAGCGTCGTGTCTGTGGACAGCCGTCTGGCCGACGAGATCTACTCGAAGGTCCGTGGCTATGCCATGGCGAAAGACAAACCGAAAAATGCGTTTGAGACGATCTTTGATGAAGGCATCATCGGTTATTTCAAAAAACAGATGATGGAGACTTATGGCTCGAAGATCGACATGAACATCATGGACGCGTTGGAACGCGAGGTCGAGTTGGAATCGGGCGAAACCGATATGCCGCAGGTCATGCTGGATCAGCGCGTGAAGCAGATCATCGAAAATACGCGCGACATGTCGAAGCCGTTCATCGAACGTCCAATGGGTGAAGAAGTGGCCCCGATCTCGGCGTGTACCTACAACCCAAGTTTGGACCCGAAAGACGACTCGCCGCGTTCGTCGTTCATTCATCGTGAACTGTCAAACTACGGCGGCACGCCGGACGACGATATTTCGCGTTACACGATCATGTTTTACCAGTCGATCTACTCGTTACGCGCGAATCGCCTGTCGAAATTCAGCCCGTCGATCAGCAGCGTGGACGGACAAGCGGGCGAGTATTTCAGAGCGTATTATGAACTGGTGAACCAGATCACGCCGATGTCGAACAAGACACCGGTCATTACGCCGCATATCGACTGTCGTTGGCACGTCGTGGCGAACATGCCCGACCTGGACGATGGCAACCAGAAACGCATTGAAACCCGTATTTACAAGGCATTCATGCTCGGCTTGTTGTATCACGTGATCGACTGTGGCAAGACAGCGCGTGGTCGCATTTTGTACAAGCTGCGTTTGAGCGGTTGCGCGCCTGAAGAGTTCGTGGTGTCGAACAAAACGCCGTGCGACGAATTCTACGAAGTGCTGGATGCGTTGACGATCAACCCGGTCATCGTGAACCAGATCATGGAAGACGCCGAACGTCGTTTGAAACGTGAGATCATCGCCAAGACCTCGTTTGAGCGTTCCATGCTGTATAAGATGATCAAAAGCCTCGTGCTTGAACAGTATCCGATGTTCAAACAGATCACGTTGTTCGACCTTTGCACGTTGTTGAAAGTCTCAACGCCGTCGGCGAACTTCGACAATGCGACCGGCATCGACATCATGCGTGCCATGTTCGACACCGTGTATGATTACATGACGAAGATCATGCCCCAAAGCGAAGTCGAAGTGGCTTATGGCAAATTCCTGAATGAGCAATACAACCTGTTTGAAAAGAACCTGGTGAATTATCGCAACATTCAGGACTGTGAAGGCGTCGCCACGGATTGTCTCAAAAATTGCGATTTTGTCGATTTCGTCGATGATATGGTGTTGGCACTCAATCACATTCTCGAAACGCTGGAACTGGATTCGACGCGTGACGAGATCGAGACGCGTTGGCATCTGAAAAAGCGAGGCATTCGTGAGTTGACTGAGCCTGCAGAGTCGAGTGAAAGCGTGCTGAACTCGTCGGATGAAGCCGCGTTGAACCTCAACCCGGACGATGGTTGGCAAGTCTAGTTACGCCGTGCCGGTGCACGGCGAGTGATGGCATATCACGCCGTCGTGCGTGCCGTAGGCAGAGAGGGTAGCGGCGTATTGGCGATGGCGATGTTTCCATGTAGCGCCGTAGCATGCTACGGCGTTACATGGAAACGATAAATCGCCGCCAATAGCCGCGTAGGGGGAGACTTCCCCCTCCCCAAAAACACAAGAGTTCTTTGAAAACCGCTCACTTCGGGGCTCAAAGCGATCACCCAAGTGAAAAAGGTTGAGGAATATGTACACCGTCATCATCGTCAACAAGCGCACTTCAGACTTTATGCAGTCGCATCGATTTTTGTTCGAGCCGTTTATTCGCAACGGTGAGCTGGATATTTGCGACTGGAATGAGGGCGGAACGGACGTGAATTCGTCGATTCCGGATCTTTACAAGCTGATTCGCGGCAAGCGCATTTGGCGCGCGCTGATTTTGAATACGGATTCGCTTGTGGGGTATCATGGCTGCGCGATGCCGAAGCGCGATAATCCGTACGATTTTTCGGACCTGGATGATGAGATCATGCCGCATGAGAGCCCGATTCCATTGATTCGTCTGACGCACATTTTGGGCGGATACGCGTCGGCGCCGCAAAAATCGTTCGAGAAAGGCTTTGAATACGTCGATCAGGAAAGCGGCGAAATCGTTCGAAGACTAGAAAGTGAGCTGTCGTTGGAGGATCTGAGCGAGTTGTCGGATCAGTACGGCGAGTCGCTCAAAGCCGTGTATATGGAAAAGCCTGAAGATGCGAGTTTTGCGCAGAAACAGGCGGAAATGGCCGAGCGATATACGTTTGACTCGGTTCGTCCGCGCGAGATCATGCTTGTTTCGACGCGTCAGAAGAACGAAGAGAACGACCGTCGCAAGATCGTGGCGTCGTGGCTCGACCATTTGGAGACGGGCAGTTCGAGTTTTTGGGAACGCAATAAATACCCGAATTGTTGTCGCTTCATGTTTTGTGAGATCAGTCGCACGGACAACGCGCGGTATGAGCAGGACGTGTGTCAATTTTGGCTTGCTGTTCTGACGTTGGCGTTAAATCAGATCTCGCCGAGTTCGCTTCAGGCTTATCGCTTGTATAAATTGAGCGTGGATCTTTCGATGGAGGTGCTTCAGGCGCGTATTTGTCAGCACCTGAACCTTCTGGAGTCGGCGAAGCGTGTGGTCAATGACGCGTTGGCGCAGTTGCCGGAATACGATTTTGCGACGGACGAACAGGTCTTGGCGATCGAAAAGGTGCCTTTGGTCGTCGAAACGAAGGACGACGGCGAATCGCCTTTGGAAGTCAAGGCGGACGCGTACGTGAAACACGATGACACGTTGGGCAGCTACGCCACGATGCGCGCACAAAGTCAGAAAAACCTCGCCCGACAAATGCAGAACCCCCGGCGAGGTATCGATCGCGCGGCCAAACTCGTGCGAAGTAAGGCGAAAGGCTATTACGGCACTTATTGTGAACTGGATGAATTTCAGATCGATGATCTAAAAGAATCGGTCCGCGATTATGAGCTTAAGGTGTTCACGACGCGGCCTAAGAATATATATAATAAGAAAAAGACCATGGAAAAAGGCGCCGAGGTCGTTCGGAACCTTCAACTGGAGATTCCGGAGCCGATGACGAGCTATCAGTTGATCGTCGCCGGTGTCATCGCGCTCGTCCTGGTGATTTTGGGCAATTTGACCTATTTGGTGGATTCGTATGACGCGGGGACGTTGCTCGAAGCGTTTTTGCTGACCGTCGCCATCGTTTTGGTGACCGCCATTGGCGGCATTGTGGCGCTCAAATGGCACCAGTCTGTCATGGAACAAAAAATTTCGGCGCTGCAAAAGCCCATTCGTGATCACGCCAACGAGATCCAAAAAAGCAATGCCCTGTTTGAAGACTATTTCACAAATGTTTGCACTTATATGAAAGGTCGCTCCATGCTGATCGGAACACAAATGTGTGACGATGACTGCACGACCGATCGAAAACGTTATAGTGCGCACCTCAAAGCCTTGTCAAAAGCCATTGAGCGCGATCAGAAATGGTTATTTAATTATGATATTAAGCGCATCAATGAAGAAAAAATATATAATATCGATAAGATCTTCGATGTGAACGAATTGCCCATTAATAATAAATTATATTGGTTTGAACCGAATGAAGAAACGGATTCCATTGTGTTGAATGCGACCGGGGATACCTGTAACGCGCCGTACAAGTTCGTGACGCGCTTGTACGTTGAACGCGAAGAGATCTTTGATGATGCGGAGAAATAAATGATGGATCAGATGTCTTTATTTCATTCGATTTTATGGTGTTTCGGTTTTTTGATGATCAGCGTAGCGTGCATAGCGATCAATTTGCCGAAACCGAATCGCGGCCGCCAATTTTTGTTGCCGATCGTCGCGGTGATCTTCAGCATCGTGGCTATGGTCGGTATTGAAGAGATCTCTGAAGAAGTTCAGGGCGTCATTGAGCAGTCGCCGCTGATCTTGTTGTTGATCGGCAATGTCGAGATCGGCGCAGCCCTGATCTACGTGGTCAACATCGCTATCGTGGGCGCGTTCTTTTTGACCAAGGCTGTGCTTTTGCCCGTCGTTAATTTGATCTGGCGCAAAGAAGCCGTCATGGAACTCACGTCGGGCTATTTCTATGACCACATCGTGATTTCTTCAGCCAAACCAGCCAAGAATAGCGACGCGTCGGATGAAGACGAAGGGGAGGACGAGGAAGACAAGGTCGAATCGTCTGACCAGGAAGACGAAGACCAAAACGTCGAAGCCAAGTCGTCGAAGGAGGACGCTGACAAAAACTCGTCCAAGAAAGACGAGCCTGACGAAGAATGGATCGTCAAAAAAGAATTTCTGCAATTCAAGACCTATTATTGGGGCTTCTATGCCGCGTTGTTGGTCGTCATCACGACGATCTTTTTGCTTTCCCAGTATTTTCCGGATTGGGAAGTCTTTGAAGCGATCTTTTACCCGGCTTTTGCCGTGTTGATCTTGGGCGAAGTGGCGTGTTACCTGTCCGGTAAAGAAGAACGAACGCCGTTGCCGCCCGCGCCCGAGAAGGTCAAAAAGCCTGAACCTGTGCCGGAATATGACTTTTTGCGCAAGATCATGCGCGACTTGTTTGGTGATCGCGATCTGCATGACTGTGTGTTGATGCCTGAAGCCATAACGAGCGATGAACAGCGTCATTTGGATCGACTGAGTGCAAGTCCGGACGAGACGGATAAACTCGTCTCGGCGTATTTTGAACGTTTGCAGCAGGAAGGCATTGGTCTGGATGAGAACGGCATCGACATGACGACGTGGCTCATGCACGGTCACAGCGTGTTGGTGTGTAACCCGTTCTACAAGGATCTGACGCACTACTTGTTGATGCCGATGATCCACCACTTGATGGATTTTCACAAATGCCTCGTGGTGGTCGGGCGCGATTCGGCGGTTGACGATGTTAAAGCCTGGTTGGAACGCGGCATTCTCGATTTTTCGGGCACGAATAGCTTGTGGCACACCGAGGTCGTTTCAAAACTGGCTTGTGAGGCCGACGTGGGCGTGTTGCGCGCGTGCGACTTGTATAATCAGGAGATCATCGATAACAATCGCGCGTTTTGGTCGCAGGTCGGTTTTGTGTTTATCGTGGAACCGTCGCGCATTTTGGCGACGGCACAAATGGGTCTGAGCATTTTGATCAGCCATTGCGAGCGCGCCGACAAAGAGATCGTTTACTGTGCGTGTGATCGCAACTGCGACGGGCTTGTCGATAGCCTTTCACACGTGCTGCGCACGAGTTTGACCGAGGTCAGCGCGACGCCACTGGGCAACGCGTGCTCGTCACAGATGTTCTGGCAGGCCAACGGGGCTTTCATTCAACACCGCATTTTCCCCGCCATTTCACGTTACTTGGGCATGGGCACCGAGTTTGGGGCGCTCGCCCTCAAACATCACATCACGCCGACGACCTGGCTCAGTTGTGACAAGTTCCCCGTCGTGGACATGAAATGGGTGAGCGGTCAATACTATCGTCAGATCTGCCAGTTCACGGCTTTGCCCGTTAGCCAGGCTGAGTTCAACGCAGCATTTCTCGTGCAGCCAAATTTGTGGCACGAAGAAAAGCGCGAAAATGCCTACCTCACGGTGGAAGACGAGTTTCAAAACCTGTTCGAAGTGTCGCGCATCTTCATGTCGCGTGCGACGAAGCAGAGTTTTATCAACGTCATCAGCGAAAACTACTTTTTGCGAGACTACATGGTGGCGAATGTTCAGACGTTTATGGGCGACATGAAAGCGCTTCCGACGATCGTGCCGGACTTCGCACGCACCGAACGCAACGTCGTGCTTAAGCTCGTCATGATGATGTTGAACGGGGTCGTGCGCGATGACATCATCGAGCGCGAGTTTAGACTTTGTGGCATCGCTTATCACGACATTTACACGAAGCTCGTCGAGCTCATCGCCAAACACTGCGGTGTTGAAGATCCAAGGCTGAGCGTGCACTTTGATGAGGAAGTGGTTGAAAACGCGTTGGAATCGCGACAGATCCGTTCGTACGACATCAAAGACAACGTTGCGTTGTCGGCATACGCTCGGACGCTTCAGACGGCGTATTTTGTGGCCGAAGACGAGGTGGATGCGAGCCATCATTTGGGCGCCAAACTCTATGGTCACGTGTTCCAGACGGTGTTGCCCGGCCAGTACATCACGTTTGAAGGCAAGTACTACGAAGTTTTGCGCGTGACGCCTGAGAGCAGCATTGTCGTGCGCCGCGCGGCGGATCATTTGAGCGACCGCGTTTATTATCGTCAACTTCGTAAGATCCACCTTCATCGTTGGGTTGCCGACGAGGCGATGGGCGCCAACCGCGTGTTTTCGCAGATCGGTCTGACGCGTGGCTTCGTCGATTTTGACGTCTCGACCCTCGGCTATCTTGAACTTTCGTCGTATGAAGATCTAAAGACCGCGCGCCGCGTCGTTGTGAGTGGCATTCCATCGCGTTCGTATGTCAACAAGAGCGCGTTGCGCGTTCGGTTGCCAGGTGTCAGCCGCGAAACGCTGTTCACGATCTGTTTGCTTCTCAACGAGATCTTCCGCACGACCTATCCGGATTCCAACCAGTTTGTGGCGGCGGTGCTGCCGACCGAGGCGTATGCGGATTCGGCGTTGAGCGAAGCCGTTTACGGCTTCGAGGGTGAGTGTGAACCTGACTGCTTTTATATTCTGGAAGACAGCGTTATCGACCTCGGATTGGTCGTTTCGGTCGAGCGCAATCTCAAGCGTTACTTTGAGATCATCACCGAAGTTTTGGCCTGGCACCTCGAAAAACTCGTCGAAGTGCCTGAACCGACTGATTCGGATGAAGAAGCCAAGGCTCATGACGCGGCGAAAGACGAGCTCGTCGAAACCGCGGAAGTTGCCCCCGTTAAAGAAAAGATGGGGCTGTTTGCCCGCATCATCGCCTGGTTCAAGAACCTGTTCGTGGGGGGCGACCTCAAAAACGTGGCGGATGAATTGCCTGACGAGACACAAAACAAGGATACCGCCAAAAAAGCTGAAGAAAAGCCCGTGCTGAAACCGTTGCCCTATGCCGAACGTTGTTTCCTCAAATACGGTTTTGAGGCGTTCGATCCGATGTTAGACGTGGAACAAACGCTTGCCTATCTTTGCCAGTTTGGTTTTGAGCACAACGCCCTGGCTTCGGTGCGCGAAGCCGCGCAGTCGCGACAAAAAGAAGCAGGTCGAACGGCTGAGTAACCGTATCGCAGGTGACATCACCAGTTATGAAAAGTCGAGATGCTGGTGATGGTCGATTTGAGCGCGCGAAAAGGCGCGCTCAAACGCATTTTGTGTTTGTGTGCGATCACGCGTTACTTTTTTTCAGTTTTGGGCGCGGCACTGAGGACGTCGAGGATCGCCTGGTTGCCGTCGGGCAAATGATAATCGGTGGCCTGAATGACTTGGCTGGGCGTGATACCGTCGTTGTCTTTGAGCTGGGCATCAGCGCCAGCCGCGATCAGCGCCGACGTGATCTTGGGGTCGAGGGCAAAAAAGATCGGTGAGCGGCCACGACTGTCGGTTGCATTGACGTCGGCGCCGCCCGCGATCAGGGCTGTCACAAGGTCGGCATTGAGTGTGCGATACACGACTTTGGCGTCGTACGTGTTGTTTGGATTCACGACGTGGTCTTTGGTGTGCACCGTGTAGGGATTTGGATCGGTCAGGTCGATGACGTTCTGAATGACTTTTTGCTGGTCACCCTCGATCAGGTTCTGGTGTATCGAGGTGGCGTAGTGCAGTGCCGTATAGCCATTGATGTCGCGTTTGGTCAGGTCGGCTTTGCCGGCAATGAGTTTTTGCACGACATCGAGGTCCTGATGGACAATGGCGAGCATGAGCGCTGTGACTTCGGGACCGACCTGGACGTCAAGATCGGCGCCGGCCGCGATGAGCAGGTCGATCGTGTCGTGATTGGCAAAGAAAATGGCCGTCTTGCCGTCAAATGACGGCAGATTGACATCGGCTTTGGCCGTGATCAGGGATCTCACCGACGCAGCGTCACGAGCAACCATGAGCGGCGTCAGGCCTTCGTGGTTTTGCGCGTTGATGTCGCTGTTCAGAATGATGGCGTCGACATTGGTCGAGTCGATATAGCAATTGGATTGCGGCCATTGCTTACAGGCGGTCGGGGCGGGAACGCTCGTGGACTGGCAGGCACTCAAGAGCGTGAAAGCCAACATGGATGAGAGAATGAGTGACTTTTTCATGGCGAATCAGCGTGTGCAGGTTAGGCGGTGAACGTCGAGGTGACGCGTGGTTTAAGTTCGTAGTGTTCGACGCCGAGAAGCGAGTCGACTTTTTTGAGAAAATCGTCGGTGAGTAAGACCGAGCGCATCGCGCGAACATCGGCCTGTAGGTCGTTATGGTAAATTCTGAGATAGCACTGTGTCGGGCCGGGGTTTTGTTGAATATACTCGGCGAGTCGTTGGGCATCCTGGACAGAGTGTTCTTCGGTATTGAATTTGAAGAGGACGTGGGCGATGCGATCACGTCGGAGCGTTTCGACCGAGTCGAGTGAGTCGATCATGACTTCGGCTTTTCGTGCGTCCTCATCGCCGGTGATCGAAACGCGTCCGGTCAACACGACGGGGCCTTGTAGCTGGAATTTGTCGTATCCAATGCGTTCAAGTGTCTTGTTGAAGCCGACGAAGCCGATCTGGCCCGTGCGGTCTTCAATGATGCCGGTCACCATCTTGGAACCGGATTTGAGCATTCGAATGTTGACGCTCTTAAGGATGCCGCATAGCGCGATCTTGGTTCGGTCGGGCAACTCGTTGACATCATTCGTTGGCGTGTCGGCAAAGAGTGACGATTCCTGGACGTAGTGATCCATCGGGTGGCCCGAAACGAAGAAGCCGAGCAGGTTAAACTCGTTTTCGAGCACGATATTTTCGGGCCAGGCGGGCGCCTCGTCGTATTTGTCTTTGAGCGCTTCGGCTTCTGGCGACGCCGCACTGAACAGGTTGAAGAGCGAGGTCTGTCCGCTTTCTTTGTCGGCGCGGGTCGATTTGCTTCGCTCCATAGCTTTTTGGACGGTCGCGAACATTCTGGCGCGTGCGATACCAATGTCGCGGATATTATTGAGCGGCTTTTCCCAGGTCGAGTCGAAAGCGCCGCACATGATGAGGGCTTCAATGGACTTTTTGTTGACGCGCTGCGTGTCGATACGGGCGCAGAAATCGAACAGCCCTTTGAACGGACCTTCTTTTTTGCGATTTTCGAGCACGGGCTCAAGGACGGCTGAACCGACGCCTTTAATGCCAGCCAGACCGAAGAGGACCGCGTTGTTGACGACGCTAAAGTTGAGTTCCGAGGCGTTGATGTCGGGCGGCAGGACCTTGATGCCTGACTGACGCGCGTCGGTGATGGTGCGAATGACCTTGGCCGGGTCATCCTGGTCGCAGGTCATAAGCGCGGCGTCGAGTTCGACGGGGTAATGGCATTTTAGCCACGCTGACTGATAGGTAATGAGCGCGTAAGCCGCCGAGTGGGATTTGTTGAAGCCGTAACCGGCGAATTTTTCGATGAGGTCGAAGATATAACCGGCCTGTTCACCGTCGACGCCGAGTGCCACAGCGCCTTCGACGAAGCCGACGCGCTGTTTGGCTAGCAGTTCGGGCTTTTTCTTACCCATAGCACGTCGCATGATGTCTGCACGACCGAGCGAGAAACCGCTCAACACCTGGCCGGCCTGCATGACCTGTTCCTGGTACACGAAAACGCCGTAAGTCTCTTTCAAAATGCCTTCGAGACGCGGGTGCGGGTAGTCGGCCGTTCGCTTGCCGTGTTTGGTTTCAACAAACTGGTCGATCATACCGGAGCCCATCGGGCCTGGTCGGAACAGGGCAACGGCTGCAACGACGTCTTCAAAACAGCTCGGTTTGAGGTTCATCAGCAGCTTCTTAAAGCCATTGGATTCGAGCTGGAACACGCCGGTCGTTTTGGCTGCCGAGATCATCTGATACACTTTGGCGTCGTCCAACGGGATCATATCGGCTTCGATGGGATCTTCACCGCGCAACGCACGCGTGTGGTTCACGTGACGGAACGCGTGTTGAAGCACCGTCAGCGTTTTGAGGCCCAAAAAGTCGAATTTGACCAGGCCGGCTTCTTCAACTTCGGCTTTCGCATACTGCGCGACGATTTCACCGTTGGCGCCACGAAATACCGGCACGTAGTCCCAAAGCGGTCCTTCTGAAATGACGATACCGGCGGCGTGCATACCCGTCTGGCAGAACAGGTTTTCGACCTGTGTCGACAGATCGTACAGCAGGTTGACGCGTTCATTCGTGTCGACGAGTTCCTTGAGTTTGGGCTCAACCTGGTAGGCGACCGAAAGCGTCATGTGGGCGGCATCCACCGTTTTGCCGTTCAGCTCGGCTTTGTCGGGCACAAGTTTGGTGATGATCGATTTTTCAGCTGGCGTGAAGCAAAGCACACGGCCGACCGCGTTGATCGCGGCTTTGGCCTTGAGCGCGCCAAACGTGGCGATCTGAGCCACGTTGTATTTCCCGTATTCTTCCGACACGTATTTGATCGTCTCGGTACGGCGGTCCATGCAGAAGTCGACGTCGAAGTCGGGCATACTGACACGTTCGGGGTTCAAAAATCGTTCAAAGAGCAGCGAAAATGCCAGCGGGTCAAGGTCGGTGATCGTCATGGAGTACGCGACGAGTGAGCCTGCGCCCGAACCACGGCCCGGACCTACGGGAATGTCGTGCGTCTTGCTCCAGTGAATGAAGTCCCACACGATCAAAAAGTAGCCGGGGAAGTCCATCTGCGTGATGACGCCGATCTCGCGTTCGAGGCGTTTCCAGTAAAGGTCGCGGTCAACGTGCTTGCCAATTTTTTCAAACGCGGCCAGACGCTTGACAAAACCGGCACGTGCGACTTCTTTGAAGTACTCGTGTACGCCTGTTTTGGGGTCGTCGATGTGGTTGACTTCCAAAAAATCCTTGGGAGTGTGGAACTGCGGCAAAAAGACCGGTCCGAGTCGAACCGGGCAATACACCGATTCGGCGATCTTCAGCGTGTTTTCGCAGGCTTCAGGCACATCCTTAAAGGCTTCCCACATCTCTTCGTCCGACTTGAGGTAAAAGTCATCGACGAGGGACTGTTTCAGCACGTCGAGGTCGATCTGCTTTTTCATGCCGATCATGACGTGCAGAGCCTGGGCGAGCGCTTCTTCTTTGGTGAGGTAATGGACGTCGTTCGTGGCGATGAGCGGAATACCGAACTTTTTGGAGGCCTCTTTGTAGTATGCGTTGACCTGTTTTTGCATCGAAAACGAGTTGTCCATGAGTTCAAAATAGAACTGCCCGTCCTCGAACGTATCGCGCATGATCTTGATGAGCTCTTCGGTGTGCTCGTTGCGAATGACTGACTGCGCGAGCTCGCTGCCCAGGTCGCCCGAAAAGATCGTCAGACCGTCGGTGTGGCCCTTAAACCACGAAAAATCGATGGTACCGACGCCCGCCAGCGCGTTGTAACCGGCCTGTGATTTACTGTCGTATTCTTCAAGATGCGCCTTCGAGATCAAATAAAGCGCATTTTTATAGCCCTGAAGCGTGCGGCAAATGCCGGTCAGGTGATAGATCTTTTCCTGACCATTGGGATGGGCATGCGTGACGTTGAATTCACAGCCCAGGATCGGCTTGATCGACATGCCCTTGGACTGGTCGATGAAGTCGACGGCGCCGTGCATGACCCCGTGATCTGTCATGGCGACCGCTTTCACGCGTCGATTCCCGATTTCGGTGAGGAGCGGCTTGATGCGGCAGGCCCCGTCCAGGATGCTGTAGACGGTGTGAACATGTAAATGGACGAAACCCGGTGTGGTCATGTGAAATTCTCAACCAATAAAGAATTGTGCAGAAACAGAGAAATGGCCGTGTCGTCGGGATGGCGTTTGGGATTTTGGGAGGGGGAAGTCTCCCCCTACGCGGCTATT
>JAZUKH010000266.1:0-4216 GCA_045643185.1 Myxococcota bacterium
GAACCTGCGGTTGGATCACCTCCTTTAACGGAATGATATGACGTATCGACACGGTCTGTAAAGACGTGACGCGACACGTCTTTACAGACCGTGGTCATACGCACCTCTGATCAGTTTCTTCTCTTCGGTTTCCCTTGGGGAATTAGCTCAGTTGGGAGAGCGCCTGCTTTGCACGCAGGAGGTCACCGGTTCGAACCCGATATTCTCCATTTTTTAAGCCTCAACTTCGGTTGGGGCTTTTTTTTTTATGCGGAACATAATATTTCCATTCTGATTGTGCTATGGGGGGGGGCCATGGATTAACTGCTCTGAAAGGCGGTTATTTTCAGAGCATATACTCAACAGGTCATAGGAGAACTTATGCAGAATTTTGAATACTGTACACCCACAAAACTGATTTTCGGAAACGGTTCTATTCAAAAGCTTCCACGCGTGCTTGAGTCGATCGGTAAACGCGTATTGCTGACTTATGGCGGCGGAAGCATTAAACGTATAGGTTTGTACGATACCGTAAAAGATCTACTCAAAAATTTTGAGATCTTTGAACTGGCTGGCATTGAGCCAAATCCGAAATACACAACAAGTGTTTTGGAGGGGGTTCGCCTTTGTAAAGAACATAAAATTGATGTCATTCTTGCCGTCGGCGGCGGAAGTGTTCTCGATTGTTCAAAAGCGATTGCGGCCGGTGCGAAATATGATGGCGAAACATGGGATCTTATTACTTACAAAGTTTCGACCAAGGCTGCGCTTCCTATCGTCGATATCATGACGCTAGCCGCAACAGGGAGTGAATATGATGCTGCTTGCGTCATTTCGCGTAAAGAAACGAATGACAAAGTCGGCTACATTGATGACCATCTTTATCCCGTGTGCTCTATCCTTGATCCGACTTATACATTTAGTGTGAATAAAAAGCATACTGCTGCTGGCACTGCCGACGCCATGAATCACGTTCTCGAAATGTATTTCGTTGAGGATTCAAATACCCTTTCCGACGGTATGTGTGAAGCCTCTATTCGCAGTCTCATGCAGCACGCGCCACTCGCTCTTGCCAATCCCGATGACTATGACGCCAGGGCCAATCTCATGCTCGATTGCGCTCTCGCTTGTAACGGCATCTTTGCGCTCGGAAATAGTCAATCCGGTTGGCCTATGCACGGCATTGAACATGCTCTCAGCGCCTATTATGATATTACACATGGCGAAGGACTAGCCATTATCACCCCGCGTTGGATGAAACATATCCTTAATGAACGTACCCTGCCTCGTTTTATCGCTCTCGGCACGCATCTGTTTAATATTGATCCCAGCCTTGATCCATGGGTAATTGCGGATAATACGATCAAGAAAATGTATGATTTCTTCGTTTCTCTTGGAATGCCCATGCACCTTAAAGAGGTTGGCATTGACGAATCACGTATTCGCGAAATGGCGCACCATATCGCTTTGAATGAAGGCCTGGATCAGGCTTACGTGCCGTTGACTGAAGATGATATCGTTTCTATTTTAACAGATTCGCTTTAATCGATCTTTTTGTTTGTATAGGTTTTGCCGTATTCACCGATACGCATGTAGTGTGATGGTGAATACGGTTACTCGGTCTAGACTATTACTTACGTCGCGACGCCTTTGCTACGTCGAGATTTTATAGGTGCATGTGTCATTTTTGACATTTTCCTGGTGTGATGCATGCTTCGTCGTATTCGCATATTGCGTCACCACATTCGCATCCACGACTCTGCTTGCATATCATGGCCGATTTATCGCAATAGTATCCTTTCATATTTGGGGGAACTATGGAGCGACCACACTTGCACCAACCTCGCTCATCCGTCATTTTCGAGATAGCTGATTCACTGTCAGAATAGTAGTAGTTCATCTCGTGATGGCATGCGAGCGTCTGGTAAAGGGCATCATAATCGGCTTGCCCATTGCGACATCCTGCATTTTGTGGAATCGTGATGTCTCCACATCGACACCCTTCGCTTTTTATGCATCGGTATCCCGCAGATCCAACATACATTTGTGGGGCTTCTCCGCACCCGTCTTCACGCCCGTCAAAAATACAAACATAGTCTTCAATGTTCTCGGGTTGTGGAAAACTGTCACAAGCTTCTGTCCTTTTGTCCGTCAGAATTTCAAACCATACCGGGTGAAGTGGGGGGGAATGGCGATCAGGCACGGAATCCTCTTCCGGCGGCATCAAATTGTAAAATTCGGTCGTCACACTCTCATATTCTATCCATTTGCCATTAACGAGACGGCGATAGGGGGTGTCAGTACAGCTGGATTCGATACAAAACTGACCTTGTTCGCATAGCCCATCTCCGCATTTGCAACCACTTTCATGCATACATTGTGGTTGGTAATCTCCCCATGTATATTCTGGGGTCGGAAGCGGTTTTAATGTACCTAGGCCAACACAGTGATCGCTCAAACAGGTTTCACCTAAAATGCATGTTTCTTGGCCGCACTGATACAATGGGTTGGATGCTCGCCGTAGCCGCTCTTCTTTGATATTTGCGACGCCATTGATCGATTGTTGTGAATCGATACATGAATCATCGTTAGTATCGTTCCAAAAACATGAGATGGGGTCTTTGAAATATTCGAGATGCAATGCAATTCGACCATCAGGCAGCATTATACAGTGTTGTAATTCAGAATTGACAATTTTATTGTCATTACAATAAAACTCATATTCGCCTTCAATGGCTTTTCCGTTTGTATCAAGTTTTGGCTTTTTTGAAGTATAGTATATGATTTCATTCGAATCTGAAGGCAGATAATTGTCTTTTTGGTAATAGCCTTCATGTAGTTTAATTCCGATTGGTTTTCCTTGTGAATCAAAGTCGTATTCAGGACGCTGATCGGTATCATAGATAAACGTTCTAAAATTGAGTCCGTTTGAACTGAGTGCAAGCTGGCATGCTCCATTTGAATAGGGGGCATCGTTGCAGAAACACTGATTGTCTATGCATTGAGCATTTTGGGGGCATGAGTTTGAACCACAGATACATCCTTGTTCACTTTCACAGATCCATGATTTCATAAATGCCCAGGAAGTGTATTTGCGTAAATAACGGTGATAATCGTATTCTAGATCCCAGGGAAGGTCTATGCGTTCATTATACATATAAAGACGCTGATAATTTTCATCATTCGGCATTTTTGATACATATTGACAACGCCAACCTTGAGCATTATCCGGTTGTAAAATCGGTGCATTGTCAGGGCCATAACAATACAATCGGCCATCATTGCATTCTGTGCCGTCATCGGATTGAGGCTCGTATGAAAACAATTCATAGACTTTGTCGTAATCGATCTCTTCTGCTTTCGGACAGATCGGTTGTACGTTTACGGGTATGATGTCAGATTCCGCGGTCGAAATTTGGATAGACTTTTGACATGCCGTGCTCAAGCAAAGAATGATTAAGCTAAGGGTAAGGTGAGATCGTGTGTTCATGGCTATTGTGAGGCTTGTTGATCGAATAAGCGCATTAGAAAACAGAAGAATGTTTTGAATAAATAAGGCGCAGCGTTGTGAGCGGCGTTTAGCGGCGATATACTGCTGGTAATATTAATTTGTCCACTGTTTTGCATACGTTCCTAAGGCTCGAAAAATGGGAATGACCAATGAATGACGTGTGTGAGCTGAAAGAGCTGAGCCTTGAAACGTGGCGTTTCATGCTTGAGGCGTATGGCGCGTAATAGGAAACGTTGTGCACTTTGAACGGGGGAGGTGTTCGCAAAGCGAATGACGAGTTTGTAAAGAAGTACGCACATAAGGTGCGCGAGGAAAGTACGCAGAGATGGACGGGAAAGACAAGGTCTCACATACGCACATAAGGTGCGCGAGGAAAGTAGTGACACTGGTCATCGATGATGAACGCACATAGGGTGCGCGAGGGAAGTATGGTGTCATCGTGTCTTGGATTCATGTACACGTAACTCGCCCGGCATGCGGGATGGAAATACGCGTCGTTAGAATCGTTGGAGTCGTTGTGAGGAAACGTAAGACGTGTGTGTAGCAATGTGCTCAAAAAAAATGTGGTCGCAAAAAAAAATTGTTGACGACATACGCCTACACGTGTATAAGCCGCCCCTCGTCAACGGGAACAAAACCCGATGACACGATGAAAACCGAATAAGAGAAAGAAACGTAAAAGCAATCGAAAGATTGCAGCAGAAGTGCGAGCCTAATAAAAAGAGG
>JAZUKH010000267.1:0-15156 GCA_045643185.1 Myxococcota bacterium
GTCTCCCCCTACGCGGCTATTTGGTATTTTTGTAGAGACGCAAAATTTTGCGTCTCTACAAAAATACCGAAATACGCCGCTACCCCTTCGCCTGGCAGGGCCCACGACCAAATGGCTTCCCCGTTCAAAGCGTTGTCATCGATGCCCCACGAAGAGACCGTTCAAAAAATCGCGTAGACGACACGTCCTATTTCGACAAAGTTTGATCTTCGTATACGCGCCAGCCCAAGTCTGTGATCGCGTTGGGCTTATGATCATCGGACTCGTGCGCCCTGACCGGCACACGAGTCTCATGAGTGAACTCCGACACAAGTCCAGAATTAGTTCTCCAGGTCGGGATCCAAGTTGGGCGAATAAGTCGTGTGCTTTTCAGCGAGGTGGCGCTTTCGTCGACAGATCGCCTCGTAGCAGTTACGACCAGTGTGTATAGAAAGCGCGAGGTTCATGCCCCCACCGACGGCGATGCCGGCGAGTGGAAAGAGTCGCGTGCTGCGACGAGCAGCGATCTTAACGAACGCCTGAGCAACGAGTTTTGCCATCGTCTTGGAAAGCTGACGCGTCTGGTATTCGCTGATGGCCGAATCAACAAGGTCCAGGAACGTGGCTTGTTTTTCGGCGTCAAATTCATCCTCAAGCGAAGCACAGGCCAACAAGATCGCGGTCTTGCGCTCTTTTGGGTCATCAATGTCAAAGCCGACCAGCGCGGACAAAGCGAGTGACATTTCGATCTCGAATTTCAACGCCGCGAGCGCATCTGAGGCCGAGGCGCCAAAGATCGCGTAGATCGCGCCAATGAACGGCAAATAGGCGGGCAAGCCACTCAAACCACCCGTGATGCCGCACAAATTCGCGTAGTGCGCAATAATGAAGTTGGCTGCGCGGCGTTCACGCGCCTGATCATCCACAGTGGAAGCGGTAAACTTTTGGGCGCGTGCAACAACTCGACGAATCGAGTCATTCGACGCCAAAATCTTTTCGAGGATCTCGAGTTTTTTCATATCATTGGCTGCAGTCATAGTTTTTTCTCCCCAAAATAGGCCCCGACATCTGAAATCGTGATGTTGAGCAAACCAGTAAAATCAATCAGTGACGTGAATGAACTCGTCGCACGTCCATACGCGACTCGCCCATGGATCAAACGTAATCACAGACTGGCGTATGCGCCAGTCCAAATGCGCAATTATTTGTTAAACGTGCGCACGAAGCTGGCATCAACGGTCGTCGTGGCGTCGAGCAAAACTGGCGTCGCGTCCCCAGTTTGTTGCGCACGACAAGCATACATGCCGTATTGATCGAAATCCACAATGAAGGTGCAATACACGGTTCCGGCCATGCCATTGAGCGCACTGTTCGTACCGAGCACTTCTGACTGAAATTCCGTATTGGCACCGCAGCTTTGTGGATCACAACCCGGGTTGACCTCCGACCACACCGTGTCCCACTCCTGAACAGGCTTGGCCAGATCCTGCGTACAGGCGACGTAAGTCATGACCTCACTCGCATCCGTTCCGGCGTGCAAAAGCGCTCGTCCATAGCCGCGTCCATCATCACCGATTGAGTAAAATACACACCAGTCGAGCGGTTCAACGCAATCCGCCACATTTTCGTTGCAGACTAACCCATTGGTGCAGGCCCCAAGCTCGACCCACAGCCCGTGTTCATCACAGAGGTCCAGGTGATCGACGCCATCGACATTTCGACAACGCGCGGTATTTTCAACGCAGCCGTCGACGGCACGACAATTTTTGTCACTGATCGTGGTGCAGTTGTTTTCACAGACGAGCGAGCCGGTCGCCGTGACGTTGAGCACAGACGAGCAGGTGATGCCGCCAAAGTCGCTGCCGTCGCACATTTCACCGTTATTCTTGGTGTTGTCGCCACAACGTGGGGCGAGCGTGCAAGCGGACGTGTCGAATTCACACGAAGACGTGCAACTGAGTTTGCCACCGGAATACGTGCTGGCATTCAGATCCTTGCAGTTCTCATACAACAAGTCTTGGTTATCACACCATTCGACGTTTGAACCGTGTTCGTTGTTCAACACGCCGTCACCGCAGTATTCGCAATCGGACGAGTCGATTTTGCATGAATTTGTGCATTTGAGCTTGCCACTGGCGTTTGAGATGCCAAGCACGCTCGCGCAAGTGCTCGATCCAAAGTCGTTGGTATCACAGGCTTCGCCCGACTCTTTTCGCCCGTTGCCACAACGTTTGACGCACGCCGACGTGTCGATGGTACAAGCCGAAGTGCACGCCAGTAAGCCATCCGAATAGAGGCTGTCATAAGCGGCACAAGTTTTTTTGCCGTCTTTAAAGTTCGTGCCATCACAAGCTTCGCCAGAATCGAGGCGCCCGTTGTTGCACCCGTCGGCAGCAGAGCAATTCGACAGGTCATAACGACAATCCGGCGTACATTTGACGGAGCCTTTTGACCCAGTCCCGACTTTGCTGGCACAGGTCGCGCCATTCAACTTGGTGTCATCGCAGTCTTCACCGCTGTCGATCTTACCATTGCCGCACAGCTTGGCTGCGGTACAAGTGCCGTTCAAATAGCCGTCACACGTGTTGTTGCAGACAGGGCGCCCCGTCGAACCATAGCCGACGAGCGTGGCGCAGGTCATGCCGTTCAAAAACGTGTCATCGCACGTTTCACCATCGTCGAGTTTGCCGTTGCCGCACTTGGGCGGTTCGGAGCACCCCGTTGTGATGTAGCCAGAACACGTGTCGT
This sequence comes from Myxococcota bacterium, assembly GCA_045643185.1. Lineage (GTDB taxonomy): Bacteria > Myxococcota_A > Bradymonadia > UBA4248 > UBA4248 > RGIG464. The sequence continues at coordinate 2,728 of JAZUKH010000267.1, forward strand.
TGCAGGCGACCGTCCCGATCGACCCAGCGCCGACCGCCGAAGCGCACGTTTTGAACACGAGCGGGCCGTCGCACACCTCATCTTCATCGAGTTTGCCGTTGCCACAATGTTTGGCAGGCGAACACCGTGAGGTGTCGTACATGGCACAGTTATCCGCGCAGCGAAGCGTGCCCGTCGAACCAAAGCCGACGATATCTTCACAGGTTTTGTTGCTCACATTGGACTTATCACAAAGTTCCCCGTCCTGAATGATGGAATCGCCACACTTTTCGGCAGCAGAACAAGCCGACGTGTCATAACCAGTGCACGTCGAAGCGCATTTGAGCGTACCCGTCGAGCCTTTACCCACGACCGAGGCGCAAGAAGCCCCGTTAAGGTTTTTGCCATCACAGACTTCGCCGTCATCGATTTTGCCGTTGTCGCATTTCGACGCCGCCGAACAATAAGACAGGTTGTACCGTTTGCACTCAGAGTCGCAGACGACGACACCCGTTGACCCTTTGCCAACGAGTATTTCGCACGTCGCGTCGCTTGGCACGCTCGTCCCGTCACACAATTCGCCGAGGTCGATCACCCCGTTGCTACACGTGGTTGACCCCGTACACTGACTTTTGTCAAAAGAAGTGCAGTTCGCCGCGCACGACAGCTGACCGCGTGAATTGGGGCCAACTTCGGTCTCACAGGTCTTGTCGTCGAGCTTGAGGCCATCACAGACTTCGCCTTCTTCAATAAAACCGTTGCCGCACTTGGCCGGAGCAGTACACTGGCTGACATCAAATTCCGCACAGTTTGAGCTGCACGAAAGTTTGCCCGTCGAGCCTGTGCCCAACACCGACTCACAGGTCGCCCCGTTCAAATTTGTGCCGTCGCACTTCTCGCCCACACCAATGATGCCATTACCGCACCCGGATGCCGGTGAGCAGTTATAGGTGCTGATCTTACAACGGCTGTTGCATGACAGAGTGCCGGCAGAGCCGGGGCCGACGAGCGTTTCACACGTTGCACTGCCAAAATCGTCGCGGTCACAGGCTTCGTCACCTTCACGCACACCGTCACCGCACATCACGCCTTCCGAGCACCCTGAAGCGTCATAATCAGAGCAGTTCAAAAGGCACTTCAGCGTACCGGTCGAGCCCTTGCCACGCACGTCCTCACAGGTCGCGCCGTTGAGCATATCACCGTCACAGACTTCGCCGACATCAAGATTTTTGTTACCGCACGAAGACTTGGCTGTGCATTCCGAACGATCCAGACCCAGACAGTTGTCGGCACAACGCAGCTGACCGCCGCCAAAGCCGAGCGATTCACAGGTCTTGCCACCAAATTCGTCATGATCACACACTTCTTTGCCATCAAGCTGACCGTTGCCACAGGTAGCCGCGCCAGAACACGCATCTGTGTTGAATTTACACGTGACAGGATCACACGAAAGTTTGCCGACCGAGCCTGTTCCCACGACCGAGGCGCAAGTCGCGTCATTGAGTTTTTCACCGTCACAGTCTTCACCTGCTTCGACGATGCCGTTGCCGCAATCACTATCGGCTGAGCATTCACACCCGTTGCTCGCATCGCCGTCGCAGTTGGCATAGCCGCTCTCGCAGATCAGCCGCAGTTTTCCGTCGTCACAGCTGCTGCCAACCACGTGATAGCGCGTGCCCGGTGCGGAGATGCCACAGGCACCGCAGTTTTTGGGATCGACCGAGGTCATCGTGCAACCCGTCGAGCAGCATGTGCCGTTCACACACGGCGTGGAGGTCGTCGCCGACGTGTCTGGATCGATATAATTGCACGTGCACACGTGGTTGACGCACACGCTGCCGCCGGCAGTGCAGTCCACACCGCAGCCATTGTTGCCTATGCCGCAGTGGTGATTGTCTTCCACGACGCACGCGCCCTGACAACACAATTCCAACCGGTTGCAGTACGTCGTGCCGTTCGGCCCTTCACAGGGCACATCACGCACTTCATCTTCACTAATCTTATCGGCACACGAAGCCGACAACACAGCCAACGAGACCAACACACTGACACGCCACAAATTACGAAACATGACACCTCCGTCTGTGAAACAAGTGATTTATAGGTATATAATCTATAGAACCACTTGGTGCAAACAAATCATCCCCAGTTCGGTTACTGTTCAGCCATGGGTAGGCAAAATACATAAATCTCAGCCGTAGCGAAGCCGAAGGCAAGCAGGCTGAGATCGGCGAGCGGACGCGATTTGTTCGAAGCCGAAGGCAAGTTCGCGTCCGCCGACTCCAAACGAAGTTTGCGTTGATTTATCTTAGCTGTTCCTGATGTTGGTACGGCAGTGTGGTCTGTTTGAGCGAAGCGAGTTCCACACGGCCGACAATAAAAGCGCAGGGGGACGGTAGAGACGTGCGGTCCGCGCGTCTCTCCGGCCCCCGGCGCGCCGCAGGCCTAGGCCTGCTCAAACCAAATGCTCAAGGATCAACGCAAAATCTAAAACAAATTATGATCCCCACCTGAGTTGCAACCCAGTTCGTCGCAACCACGACCGACCTGTTCAACACCACGTTTGTCCAAGGCCCCTGCCAGGCGAGGGGGTAGCGGCGTATTTCGGTATTTTTGTAGAGACGCAAAATTTTGCGTCTCAACAAAAATACCAAATAGCCGCGCAGGGGGAAACTTCCCCCTCCCCAAAATCCTAAAGCGAAGTGCACATCCACATCGTGACTCGATTTGCCGACATGTGGTTAAAAATTCTGCGAATCGGGAGTAATCGTGGTATAGTAAAAAAAGAACGAATTTTTCGCGTTCTCCCGGTTTCGATTTTGAACGGGTGGCGACACGGCAAGCGCGAGCGAAGCCACAACTGGCAAGGATTTGCAAGATATCTGGCTCGTTTATGCGCCCGGTCGATGCCTCGTTTGAACGCCGACGGCGCCTACGCCCATGACCGGCATTGAAGAACGCATTTATTTCCCAAACCTTCAGATTACAACTTAATTAGGAGCTTTTCCTTGACTCGTAAGATCCTTATCAATGGTCGACGTGAGGAAGAACTGCGCGTTGCGATTGTCGAAAACCAGACACTCGAGGATTTCGAAATCGAATGCAAAAACAGCGGTCTTCTCAGAAATAACATTTACCGTGGTGTCGTCTCGAACATCGCCCCGTCTTTGAACGCGGCCTTTATCGACTTCGGTGACGTCAAAAACGGATTCCTCGCCTTCAACGACGTGGTCGAGAGCTGCTACCACAAACCGGTCAAAGATGCGCAGCGCATCAGCGACGTGTTGGTCGTGGGTCAGCCGCTGATCGTCCAGGTCATCAAAGACGCGACGAGCCTCAAAGGCGCGCAGGTGACGACGAACATCAGCCTTGCCGGCCGCTACCTGGTGTTGCGCCCGAAAGACGCGAAGAGCGGTGTGTCGCGCAAAGTCGACGACGACCAGCGCGCCGACCTGACGCAGAAAGCACGCAGCCTTGATCTGCCTGACGGCTATGGCTGCATCGTCCGCACGAACGCGATCGACCAGTCGCGCGCCATTTTGCTGCGCGATGCCAAAGTGCTGATCCAGCTGTGGCACAAGATCGAAGCAGAATATGCGCGTCACGCGTCACCGTGCCTGCTTTACAACGATCAGGACATCGTCGTCCAGGCGATGCGCGACTATTTTGATTCGACCATCGGCGAAGTGCTCGTCGACGACCGTTCGTGCTACGAACGCGCGCTGTCCTATTTGAAGGCAACGACGGATGGCGCCGAAGCCAAGGTCAAACTTTACGAAGACCGCACGCCGCTTTTCAGCCGCTACAACATCGAACGCCAGATCAACCAGATCTATGCGCGCACCGTGACGTTGCCGAGCGGTGGTTTTATCGTCATCGACCCGACGGAAGCGCTGACGGCCATCGACGTCAACTCGGCGCGTGCGACCAAGAGCACGTCTCAGGACCAGACCGCTTATCGCACCAACCTCGAAGCCGCCGAAGAGATCGGTCGTCAGCTCAGAATGCGTGATATTGGCGGCCTCATCGTCATCGACTTCATCGACATGAAACAGAGCAAGTATCAGCGCGACGTCGAACGCGCGATGCGCAATGCCATGTCCCGCGACAAAGCCCGAAACAAAGTCGAACGCATCAGCGCCAACGGCCTGCTCGAGATCAACCGTCAGCGTCTGAGCCAGACCGTGTTGATGCGCACGCATCTTGAATGCCCGACCTGCGGTGGCCGCGGCTTCATTCCGACTGTCGAAGCCATGGGCCTCAACCTCATGCGCGAGATCGAAGCGCGTGCCGTCCAAGGCACCATCAGCGGCGCGATCATCAAACTGAACCCCGAAAACGCCCAGACCGTTCAAAACGAACGCCGTCACGACATCGTTCAGCTCGAAGAAGAATACGATCTTCACATTGAGATCATTGCAGTGCGCGAAATGTCGCGCGGCGAAGAGTCCATTCAGTGGCTTTCAAAAGACGAAGTGGCCGCGCTTCATCCCAACCACACACCGGCCGTCAGCGTCGCGGCGATCGAGGCGTCGGACGTCGTCGAAGTCGTCGAAGCTTACAACGCTCAGTCGCCGATGATCGACGACTCGTATCGTCCCAATGATTTTGAAGAATTCTCGAGCGAAGAAGCGCGCAAACGCCGTGCCTCGCGTCGTTCGCGTCGTTCGCAACACGCGGCATGCGCTTGCACCGAGCACGAGCCCCAGCAGGACACGATCGATTCGCCTGAAAACGTGCAAAAACGCATCGGACTTGCGATCCTCAACGCGTTGCTCAAAGGTTCGGCCAGTCACTTGGATGACCGCGCCAACGAACCGCGTCGCCGCATGACGATCCGCGGTCGTCGTCGCCCGCATCGCGAAAATGGCGGCATCAACACCGATACATGCCTGTTCGCCCTCGACGTGGTCCGCGCGATCTGCGTGCTCGACGGCGTAGAAGGCGATATCAACCGCAAACAACTCATCGACAGCGTCGAACGCTGTGTGACCTGGATCGACCGCGCGATCAATTCGCCCGACGAAATGATGTCGGCACGCTGCGCTTCGCTGCTCGCTCAGACCAACTCGCGCCACGCCCGCGCTCGCCTCGAAGTGCTCTTCAGCGGCGCCGAACCCGCCCAGTCTGATGCACTCGGCCTCGCGCTCTGCGCTGAACGTGACGGCGCGCTCCACCTCGAAGAAAACTTCACCGAACACACGCTCAACAAGATCAACGAAGCCGTCAAAGTTCGTATCGCGGCAATCTTCGGTGACGAAAATGAAGCCAACGACGAAAACACCGCTTCTGATGCAGAAACGGCGCCGTCCACGTTCGACACCTCTGAACTCAATGCCGAACCTTCAAAAGATGCCGCGCCCGAAGAAAGCGTGCTCCCTCGCTCCGGCCGCACGCGCCGTGGCCGTCGACACAACACGCCAAACACGCCGGTCGAAGCCACGACCGCACCGGTTGAAGCCACGACCACACCGGTTGAAGCTGAGGAAAATCAAAACGTGGTTGAAGATAATCTCGAAGCCACGCCTTATGATCCGGCACTGGCCGTCATGGCCAACACGCGTACGCGCCGTCATCACACGCGCCGCGCCATCGGCGAGACCAGTTACTTCCGCGATAACAACGAGATTGTGACGGCCGATACCGAAGTCGCGCCCATGACCATGATCGAAGTCAATGAAGATGAAGATTTCGAACAGGCGATCACGCAGGAACTGCCCGCGATCGAAACCCGTCATGGCTCGCGTCGCAATCGTCGCGGCGACCGTCGTCACATCGACGAAAACGTGGTCGAAACGCCTGTACAGGCTGCCGCCGAACCGGTTTCCGAGCCCGAAGTCGTGAAGATCAAACACAACAATCGCAACGAAAACGCGGGACAACCTGAACGCTCCAGCCGACGCGTTCGTCGCACAGCGCCTAAGATCAACGATGCTAATCCCCTCGAACAGACGCCGAATCAGCCGATCCGCGCCAACGTCGTTGAAACCGAAAACGCCAACGACGCCATCGACAATGAGATCAGCGATATGTTCAATGAACTCACGATGAACGCCATGACTCAGATCGAGGAAATGAACGGCTATCGCGAAACCCCAGTCGAGTCGGACGACGAACGCTCCATTTCGGAAGAGATCGAAGAAGTTCGCGCGTTCAACCGTCGTGAACGCCGCACACGCCGTGACCGCATCGGTACGCCTTCGGCCATCATGGGCGAAGTCGTCGAAGTCGATCCCGTGACCGACGAACCGATCGACAACAGCATCGTAGCGCAACCCAACGAAAAAGCCGACGCCGAGTTCGAAAACGCCGTCAAAACGCGTCGAAGCCACCGCGGTCACCGCGGCGGAAAAGGCCGCAATCGCAATCGCGATGCCCAAACTCAGACCACGTCCAATGACGTCGTGAACGACAGTGACAAGTCGGCTCAGACAGCCATCGTCGCCGTCGAAAAGAAAGAAACAGCCGTCGTCGCCGTCAAAAAACCGGCTCAAACCGCTGTCGTCGCTGTCAATAAAAACAAAACGACGGACATCGTCGCCGTCGAAAAGAAAGAAACCGCCATCGTCGCTGTCGAAAAGAAAGAAACGGCTTTGGCTGATCCCAAATTAAACGCTCAAGTCAGCGACGCACCGCGTGAATCACGCCGCGTCCGCAGAACCACGCGTAAGATCAACGCCGACGCACCGGTCGAGCTCCAGGGCGAGTCCAACGTCAAAGCGAACGACAACGTCAAAGCAAGCAACGACGTTGCCGAGTCCAAACCCGCGGTCGAAACACGCCGCGTCCGCAGAACCACGCGCAAAGTCGCGCCGGTTGAAGCTGACAAAGCTGTCGAAACGGCCCAACCCGTTGAAAAACCGGTCGAAGTGACCAAGACCGTTGAAAAACCGGTCGAAGCGACCCAAACCGACACTGCCAGCAACGACGAAAGCGCTTCAACGAGCCGCGTTCGCCGCACGCGCCGTGCAAAACTCGGTGAATAATCTCTAACTTAGATTCGCACAAAACCGCCTTCACGGCGGTTTTGTGCGTTTTTATCCTCAAACAAAGAGCATCAAACCCTATGGAAAACAACTTCAGTACTCAAATTGCCACAGAAATGACGCTTCAGCCGTCACAGACTGCAGCCGTCCTGGAACTGCTCGCCGGCGGAGCCACCATCCCCTTCATTGCGCGTTACCGCAAAGAACGCACCGGCGGCCTCGACGAAGTCCAGATTCGTGACATCGAAGAACGAAATACCTACCTCACAGAACTCGCGGAACGTCGTACCACCGTGCTGACCGAGATCGAAGCCCAGGGCAAACTCACGCCGGAACTCAAAAAACAGATCGAACTGGCAACGACCAAAGCGACCCTGGAAGACCTTTATTTGCCCTACAAACCCAAACGCCGCACGCGCGCCACGATCGCCCGAGAAAAAGGCCTCGAACCGCTCGCCCAACGCATTCTTGAACAGCCGGCCACCGGCGATCCGACCAACGAAGCCGCCAAATTTATCAACGCCGAAAAAGGCATCGAGACCGCCCAGGATGCCATCGACGGCGCGTGCGACATCGTCGCCGAGATCATCGCCGAAAACGCCAAAGTCCGTGAATTTCTGCGCGAATTCATGGTCAGCTCGGGTGAACTCGTCTCAAAAGTACTCGACGAAAAGAAGGATGAACGCTCAAAATTTGAACAGTATTATGACTATCACGAAGCCGTGAGCGCCTTTGCTGGTCACAGATTCCTCGCCATTCGACGTGGCGAAAAAGAAGGCTTCCTGCGTTCCGAGATCGCCGTCAACGAAGAGACTGCTGTCGCCAAAATTTTGAGCATCATCGGCTGCTCGCAATCATCGCCGTTTGGCGCAACACTCGCCACGGCAGCCCAGGACGCCTTCGAGCGCCTGCTTCAGTCGAGCATCGAAACCGACGTGCGTGTCGACCTCAAACAGATCGCCGACCGCGAAGCCGTCGATGTCTTTGCACAAAACGTCGAAAACGTCCTGCTCGCTTCACCGCTCGGCGCCGAAGCCGTGATCGGCATCGACCCTGGCATCCGCACCGGCTGCAAAGTGGCCGCCGTCGACGCCACAGGCAAATACCTCGACAACACCGTCATCTACCCAACCAACCAGGGCGAAGACAAAGCCGGTCGCGAATTGCTCGCTTTTTTGGCCAAACACCCGTCTCGCGCCATCGCCATCGGCAACGGCACCGCTGGACGCGAAACCGAAGCTTTCGCGCGAAAACTCGTTGCGCAGTTGCCCGAAGCCACACGGCCTTACGTCGTCATGGTCTCCGAATCAGGTGCCAGCATTTATTCCGCATCCGACCTCGCTCGCGAAGAATTCCCCGAACTCGATCTCACCGTCCGTGGCGCCATCTCGATCGCCCGTCGTCTGCAAGACCCACTCGCCGAACTCGTCAAAGTCGACCCAAAATCCATCGGCGTCGGCCAATATCAACATGATGTCTTCCAGCCCATGCTCAAACGCAAGCTCGACGAAGTCGTCGAATCCTGCGTCAACCGCGTCGGCGTCGACCTTAACACAGCCTCCGGTGAACTACTCAAATACGTCGCCGGCATCGGCCCGTCCATGGCCAAGAAGATCGTCAACTATCGCGAACTGAACGGCAATTTCACGTCCCGCGCCCAGTTGCTCAAAGTCTCCGGACTCGGTCCTAAGACCTACGAACAGGCCGCCGGTTTCCTCCGCGTCCGAAATAGCCAAAATCCACTCCACGCCAGTGCCGTTCACCCCGAACGCTACCAACTCGTCGAAAAGATCGCCGCCGACCAGGGTGTTGCCATCGCTGATATCGTCGGCAACAACGCCGTCGTCGCCAAGATCAACTTCGAAAAATACGTCAGCGAAGACGTCGGCATCCTGACCCTCAACGACATTAAAGCCGAACTCCAAAAACCGGGCCGCGACCCCCGCGCCGCCTTCGAACCGCCCAAATTCTGTGAAGACATCTCGACCATCGCCGACCTCAAAGTCGGTATGGTGCTCAACGGCATCGTCACCAACGTCACCAAATTCGGTGCCTTCGTCGACATCGGCGTTCACCAGGACGGCCTCGTCCACATCTCTGCCCTCAGCGATCAATACGTCTCCAACCCCGCCGACGTGGTCAGCGCCGGTCAGGCCCTCAAAGTCGTCGTCACCGACGTCGACATCGAACGAAACCGCATCGCCCTCTCGTGCAGATCCGCCGATTTCGGCACGCAACACCCCAAAAACAACGAAAAAGCCACGTCCGGAAAGCCCGGCAAACCCGGTCAGCGCGAAAAAGCACCCAAGCCCGTCCACGAGACCTTCGCCAATAACCCGTTTGCCGCACTCAAACGCTGTTAATCGCTGGTTTTTCTTTTTAGCGGCCGCTATTCGCTCCGCGAATACGCGGCACGCAAATCAACTTGCGACGCCGCAAGCTGCGTCGCTACGTTGATTTTTCTTTTTGGCGGCCGCTATTCGCTCCGCGAATACGCGGCACGCAAAACGGCACGCCATGCAGACCACGTCGTGTAGCCCCAAAAACTAATTCTTTTTATGCACCCGGCATTATCCGTTATAATGCCTCGTCTAAAACGGGCTGGTCGAACCCCAAAACGGTTCGCTATTTTTCACGCGGCTAGCCGCCATGCCTTGATAAAAATGATGAAATTCATGCACAAACTCTGGCTTTTACCTGCGCTTGTCAGCCTTGGCTGTGCCAGTTCGTATTCCGTTGACCTGGATCCCGAAAACCGCGACCAGATCGACTCACTTTGTGGCACGAACAGCTACTACATCGTGTGCGAAAACGAGTGCACCGACGCGTTGTCAAATGACAACTGCGGCGCCTGCGGTATTCAGTGCGGCGAAACCGCAACCTGTCAGCCCATTCAAACGGCATCCGATGACCAAACTTGTGCAGAAGATGACCAAGGTTGTGAAAAAACGCACGCGTCGAATCCCAACGCACCAGGCGCCTGCGTCTGCCTCGACGAAACCAAGTCATTCTGTGACGGCGAATGCCTTGACATCACGTCGTCGATCTCAAACTGCGGCGCCTGCAACAACGATTGCAGCCAAAAACCCAATGTCATCGCCCAAACGGCTGTCTGCAAAAACCAGAAATGCGAGATCACCTGTCTGGATGGTTTCCAGGATTGCAACCAAAACACGGCGGATGGCTGCGAGATCGACCTGTTAAACGACGATCATAACTGCGGCAAGTGCGGTAACACTTGTCAAACTGGACAACACTGTTCCGAAGGCAAATGCTCCGTTTGTCCACCGGGTTTTGTGCTCATCAACGCCGGCAAATACACACTCGGCTCAGACGCCAAAGAGTTCGGTCGACCGACCAGTGCCGACGACAAGTCTGAAAACCAGCACGAAGTCGAACTCTCTTTCAACTTGTGCGTCATGGCTTTTGAGCTCACGACGGGCGAATACAACACGCTCGTCAAAGGCTCTGTCACCGAAAACGACGCTGACCTGCCCAAAGGCAACTTGTCGTGGCACGACGCGGCCTACGTGGCCAATCGCATGTCCAAAACCAATGGCCTGACCGAGTGCTACACCTGTACGATGAGCGATCCCCAAACAGGTACCGAAAAAGTGCCGCGATGTGCCGGTATCGACAAGTTCCTAGAGTGCCCGGGCTATCGTCTGCCGACCGACGCCGAGTGGGAGATCGCCGCACGCGGTGGCACCACCCACACCGTCTATAACGCCGAAAAAGTCATTGAAACGCTCGACGAGCTCAAAAGCGTCGTCTCAGACATCGCTTGGATGGAAGACACCGGCAAATCGCTCCATACGCGCTCGCAAAGCCGCGCCAAGCCCTACCACGCCAACCCACAAGGCATCTACGACGTGGCTGGTAACCTTTACGAATGGACGCACGACAAGTTTTACATCTCGAACCAGCCAAGTGAAAAAGACCCACTTTACCCAGCCACGAATGAGACCGACCAACACGCTTTGCGCGGCGGTTCCTACGTGAGTCCTGCCGTCGAATGCCGACATGCGTCACGCGCCAAAAAGGTCGACGCAACGCAGCGCTCGACCGTCACCGGCGCGCGCTTCGTCATTCGCGCCCCCTAGTTGTGCCGCACACACGAACGCATTCAAAAAACACCCAAAAACGACAAAAGCCTCGCCCAAGCGAGGCTTTTGTCGTTTTTGACGTTCGCGCGCCTGACCGGCAACACGCAAAGTCAAATTAGAAATTCATCGTCATCCCTACGCCCGACGGATTGGCATCGATCGTAAACGTCGCAACCGTGTCACCTTGCGCGGACTGAAGTTCAAATTTTTTGATATCAATATGAGCAACAATGGCCAGGGTTGCACCTGTAATCGCCGCGATCGTACCACCAATAAAAAGGCCCAAACCAACCTGCTCAGTCTTACTGGCCGGGGTAAATTTATTGAATTTAACCGTATGACCTAATAAATCTTCGCATTCTGTTTTATTACCATCCACATCCTTACGCAGACAAGTCAGATGATCTCCCGCAGCTTTATGACCGATACCCCATAAAACGCCACCAGTGATTGCTAATGCCGCACCACCCGCAGCGACGCCAGTACCGATCCACTGCATTTTGTAGAGTCCATCGCGATGGAGATTGACCATTTCATCACTAAACGACGACCCCGTGCTAACCGAGGCTTTCAGTTCACTCACTTCATTATTCAGATCGTCGATCTGCTTTTTCATCGGTGATTCGAGTTCAGCACGACGGAACCAGATCTTTTCGATGAAGGCTTGGGGCAATTCGTAGTTGATGATGTTTTCGGAAGCACGACGGACATAAGTCAAGCTTTCCTGATCGCGGTTCAGGCGACGATAGATGTCGCTGATCGTGTAGAGCAAAATCGGTGATTCATTACAGATCATTTCAAGCTGAAGACCATACTGAAGGGCAATTTCGTTCGTACCATCGTTATAGGCTTCAACCATTTTCGCGTTAAGATCATTCCATTCGTCAGATCCCATTTCGTCGCAGTCTGCAAACGCCGTCGATGAAAACAGACAACACGCCGCAGTTAACCCTGAAATCAGTGCTTTTTTAATGCTCATATACTTCCTATTCTAGACGAGTTACCAAACTGACCTTTCGGTCAAAACCAAATCCATTTAATAACACGCTTTGCACAAACTTGACAATTTTATGAACGATGCAAAACGCCTTAACCAGTTACATCTCAGCTAGTGGGAACTTTTATAGTCTGATTAAAAATACAAAATCTCAGCCGTAGCGAAGCCGAAGGCAAGCAGGCTGAGATCGGGCGAGCGGAGACGTGAGAGCCTCGCGTCTCCACTGGTTCGAAGCCGAAGGGTAGCGACGTAACGTGGTACGTCGTCGCGGCCGCCGATTCCCAACTTAAGTTTACGATGATCTACCGTAACCGTTCCTGAAGTTGGTACGGCCGTGTGGCTTGTTTGAGCGAAGCGAGTT
>JAZUKH010000268.1:0-21202 GCA_045643185.1 Myxococcota bacterium
CTTGATCTGGGGTTGCAGCTCAGTTGGGGACAATATATCAGTCGTATCGCGAATAATAAAAAACGCGGCGCGTATTGACCGAGCGTAGCGACGCAAAATTTTGCGTCGCCAGCGAGGGAGAAGCGACGCGGGCGCGGCGTATGAAATAGCCGCGCCTAAAATATAGTCAATTCGATGTTTAATAAGCGCTCAGCAGAGGCGCCAATGCTATGTAGAATACAGATCATTTAATAATGTCTACGAGCAAAATTGTAAATGGATAAGACTTTTGTGCTTGAGTTAAGAGAAGATTCTCTTTATATAATTTACACTTTTATCAAGTGTAAAGATTTTTCTCTTAAAGAATTTCAAAAAAGTCTTTATATTGTTTTCATAAAAACAAATGTGAAACGATCAAGCTCTCGTTTGTGATCTCGTTGTGTTTCAACGGTATATGCATCGAGGCTGTTTTGGGACTGTTTTTGAGCCTTGCACGTTTGGTCCAAAAAGGTTACAACTCGTTAATGGTTGGATCGGTAATGGACTGGGCTGTTCAGGCGTTGGTTTGGAATTTGGTCAGTGTGATTCGGATATGAAGCGATTATTTAAAACCATCAGTGGAAAAATTGCGGTGATTTTCCTGATCAACGGAATCGTTCTGGTCATTGCGATGTTTTTTATCATATCGCAGACCATTTTCCGCATTGAGAGTCGTGTGGCTTCTGAAGAGATCCGCTCGGACATCGGTTATCTGGAATGCCTGATCGACCACTGTCAGCAGGCGACCTGGTCGATTCAGCACGGTATGTTGTATCGTGGAGCCACGCCGATCGGTAGTGGTAAGGAAGAAGACGCCAATCTGGTGCCGTTTCTTGAAGCTGCTGAACGAACGGGGACGACATTTTTGGCCGGTATTCGTGTTTCGGATGATACGCTGGCGACTGTGGGGCCTATTTACGGCGAAGAACCTGGTCATTATAAGTTTGTGGCGAGTAGTCTGGGAGATATTTCCGGTGACAAGGTCATCGGATTTCATATGGGAAAAACCGCGACAGACATCATTGACAAAGAAGGCTCGTATGAAGGCATTTTGAAACTCGAAGGCAAACTGGTATATTGCGTGTTCCAAAGTGTTTACGATGACAGAGGCAATAAAGTTGGTTTGATCGGTGCCGGGCGTAGCGTGGATGAGATCAAGTCGGCATCATTACTCGCGGGGCGTCAGATGCTTTTGATCTTACTTGGCATCATTATTCTGGCCAGTAGCACGATCATTTTTGTGTCTCACCGCATCACGTCGCGTTTTTCTTCCATCCAGGAATATTTGAATCGCATTGTTGGTGGTAATTATCCAGAAGAAAAACTCGTCATTTTGTCTCGGGATGAAACGGCCGATGTCGCTGAATCCATCAATGGTATGGTGGATTCGTTGCGTAAAACGGAACGGCTTTCACTTGAATTGTCGCTTGCTTCAGACATTCAAAAAAACATGTTGCCGTGCATTTTCCCGCCATTTCCTGATGCGCACGAGTTTGATATTTTCGCCTCCATGATGCCAGCCAAAGAAGTGGGGGGCGACTTCTACGACTTTTTTATGCTCGACGAAAAGCGCATCGCCGTCGTCATCGCCGATGTTTCTGGAAAAGGTGTGTCGTCGGCGCTCGTCATGGTGATCGCAAAAACGTTGATCAAAAATCACATGATGTATGGTCTTGATCCCAAAACGGTGTTCACGACCGTTAACAAGATGTTATGTGAAAGCAACGAAGCCAACATGTTTGTGACCGCGTGGATGGGGGTGCTTAACACGGAAACTGGCATATTGACTTATGTGAATGCGGGGCATAATCCGCCACTCATTAAACACAATGGTCAATTTGAATTTCTGAAATCACGCCCTGGTTTGGTGTTGGCAGGCATGGACGGTATTCGATACAAACAAACAGAACTTCAACTCGCTCCGGGGGATCGAGTGTTCCTCTACACCGATGGCGCGACCGAAGCTGTGAATGCAAAAGAAGAAATGTATGGTGAAAAACGTCTACAGGATTTCTTGAATCAACATTCAAATGATACTGCAACGGATCTTTTGACTAACCTTAAAAAGGATATCGATGCTTTTTCAGGTGAAATTGAACAATTTGATGATATCACCATGCTTATGCTGGATTTTCATAAAACATTTGAAAATAAAAACATGATCGAAAGAGTGTTTCCTGCTGATGACCAGTCGTTGAGTGATGCGACAGCCTTTTTGGAAAGGGAACTCATCAAATTAAATTGCAATCAAAAAGCGTTAATGCAGTTGTGCGTTGCTGTCGAAGAGATATTTGTGAATATAGCGCATTATGCTTACCCTGCTGTCAACGGTACCGTGAGGATCAGCGTTCAAAATGTGGAGGACGATCGAGTTCTTTTGCGCTTCGATGATTTTGGGATTCCCTTCAATCCGTTGGAAAAACCCGATCCAAATGTGACCGGAAGTGCTGAAGAGCGCGATATCGGCGGTTTGGGGATCTTTATGACCAAAAAAGCTGTTGATAATATATCGTATGAATATGTCAATAACCAAAATATGCTGACTATTGAGAAGAAAATAAAGTAATTATCACTGAGTAATTATCACTGAATAAGTCTGCCAAAGGAGTTTATAGAATCATGAGTAATCTAAAAAACTTTTTGACGCTTCGAACGATCAGCTCAAAAATTGCGCTGATCTGCTTGGTCGACTGCATTATTTTGGTAGTATTGATATTTTTGTTTGTGTCCAAGTCAATGCTCGAATTGGAAGTGAATGTCGTTTCAGAGCGTTTGGACACGGATATTAGTTATCTTGAGTGCATTATTGGCGATTGCAAGAAGCAGGATTGGCGAGTTCAGGATGGCACCTTGTATTATGGTAATGTTCGAATTGGTGATGGGACAGAAGAAGGCGCCAATAGTTCCCCATTTATCGAAGCCGAAAAGCGAACAGGCACTTACGGATTTGCCGCGATCAAAACAGGGGATGAACACCTGGGCGTGAATATGATCAATGGTCATCAGGAAGGCCATTACCTGCGCGTTGCGGGTAGCACTAAGGATGCTGAAGGCAGGTCGATCATTGGGTCGTATCTTGATAAGGAAATTGCGGATCAGATCGATGAAACGGGGGCCTTCTTTGGTTTGGCAAACGTTCAGGGACATTTGATTTATTCCAAATACCACGCGGTTAAAGACAGACAGGGAGAGACGATTGGCTTTATCGTCGTCGGACGTGATATTCACGAGGTCAGGAATGCAGCAACGAATGCTGGTCGCGACATCATTTTGTTGCTCATGATCATTGTTTTTCTGGCTGGTGTCGCTGTTTTCGTGCTTGCACATCAGTGGACGGCCAATATCTCAGACATTCGCAATTACTTGAATCGAATCAGTCAGGGCGAGCTGCCTGAAGACAAACTTGAACTCAAAACGAAGGATGAAACGGGAATTGTAGCCTCGTGCATCAACGACATGGTCGTTTCGCTCAAGACGAGTAAACGTATTGGCGTTGAGTTGACGTTAGCGTCGGACATTCAGGCGCACATGCTGCCGTGCATTTTCCCGCCGTTTCCTGATGCCCATGAGTTCGATATTTACGCCACCATGACGCCAGCGAAGGAAGTCGGTGGTGACTTCTACGACTTCTTTAAGCTTGATGATCGGCGCATTGCTGTGGTCATCGCTGACGTCTCTGGCAAGGGCATTCCGTCTGCGCTCGTTATGGTCATCGCCAAAACGCTGATCAAGAACCACATGACGTATGGCTTGGATCCTGCGGAAGCGTTTACGACCGTCAACAAGATGTTGTGCGAAACGAACGATTCGAATATGTTCGTCACTGCGTGGATGGGCGTTCTTGATACGGAATCTGGTAAGTTGACCTACGTGAATGCAGGTCACAATCCGCCGCTTATCAAGCATGCCGATGGTACATTCGAATATCTCCACTCGCGTCCAGGTTTTGTACTGGCTGGAATGGAAGGTGTGCGATATAAGAAATTTGAATTACAGTTGGAGCCTGGCTCCAGGCTCTTCCTCTATACCGATGGCGTCACCGAAGCTGGCAACCTCAAAGGCGACTTCTACGGTGAAAAGAAATTGCAAGACTTTCTCAATCTTCATAAAGATGAAGCGGCGATGGATCTTCTTGGACATCTTAAAGAAGATATTGACGCGTTTTCGCATGAGATTGAGCAATCCGATGACATTACCATGCTTATGCTCGACTTCAACAAATTTTTTGAACAGACGAACATTTCAGAGCGTGTATTCCCGGCAGATGATAATTCTCTCGAAGATGCCAATGCGTTCCTCGAAGCGGAACTCACGAAACACGATTGCACCCCTAAGGCACTTATGCAACTAAGTGTGGCTCTGGAAGAGATTTTCGTTAACATTTCTCACTATGCCTACACAGGCATTAAAGGCATTATTCGCATTGGCATTGCTGCCGATGAAGATAGCATCCATATTCGCTTTGTTGACTCCGGGGTGCCCTTCAATCCGCTTGAAAAAGAGGATCCGGACATCACGTCGTCTGCTGAAGAACGCGATATCGGTGGACTGGGTATCTTTATTACCAAGAAGACGGTGGATGACATTTCGTACGAATACAAAAACGGTCAGAACATCCTCAACCTCGTTAAGAAGATCAAGTGATCTCATGCTGGCCGGATTGACGGGATGGTCAACTGGCTGATGGGACAAATTCAATCAAGATAGACTTGCATTCTGACGAATGCATTTACCCTAGTTCGGAGAAATATATTATGCAGATTATTAGCTTTCGCGACGTTTCAACGTTAAATTTTGCGCTTGAAGGTCGCTTGGATACGTCCACAGCGCCTCAACTTGAAGCCGTTCTCAAAACCTCACTTGGAGACAGCATTACAAATATCAATTTTGATTTCTCAAAACTGGAATACATCTCTTCGGCAGGGTTGCGTGTGCTTCTGGCAACTCAGAAAACGATGAATAAACGACAGGGTAAAATGGTCTTCCACCATGTCAATGAAACCATTAAGGAAATTCTTGATATTACAGGTTTTTCAGAAATTCTGACGATTGTCGATTAAATATAAAAAACTCAGACTGTGGGCGCGTCAAAGTAAACTTGAATGACTTTGGCGCGTCGTCGTTTGAAGCATTTGAATATTGACTATATTTATGTGTTTTTACATGCTGTGATCGATGATGCGTGACAAAGCAACTTCTCCAAGTATTAAGAAGAATTTTATTTATCAGATTTCTTATAATATTCTTTTACTCGTCGTTGCCTTTGTTCTTTCACCGTATCTGGCGCGTGTGCTGGGGGCTGAAGCTCTCGGGATATATGCTTATCACTATGTCATTGCTGACTATTTTGTCCTATTTTCTGTTCTTGGTCTAAAAAATCATGGTAAACGTGTGATTGCGCAATGCCGGGATGATCGGGCGAGTCTTAACAGAGCTTTTTCTAACTTGTTAACGCTTCATGTTCTGGTTTCGGTCATCTGCCTAGCTGTTTATGGCGTGTACGTTACGTGTTGGGCTTCCGATCAGGTATATGCGCTCATCATGATGTTGATCGTTCTCAGTGGCCTCTTGGATATCGACTGGTTCTATTTTGGCCTCGAGAACTTCAAAATGACGGTCGTGCGAAGCATCGTCATTAAGTTGATCACGATTGTTATGATTCTGGTTTGTGTAAATCAACCAGGTGATCTGTGGATCTACTGCTTGATCATGTCAGCCGGGATCTTGGCAAATCAGTTGGCTTTGTGGTTCCCATTGCATCGTTATGTCGATTGGGTCAGGCCAGAAAAAGCTGAGTTGGTGCGTCATTTTAAGCCGCTGGTCGTGTTGTTCATTCCTACGCTGGCGATCAGTCTGTACAAGCAGATGGACAAGATTATGATCGGTGGTCTTAGTGATCATACCGAACTTGGTTATTATGATAATGCCGAGAAATTTGTGAACATTCCTTTGATGGTCATTACGTCGTTTGGGAGCGTTATGTTGCCGCGAATGGCCAATTTAATGGCACACCACGAGACCAAGACGACAGAGCGCTACACGCGTTTATCTTTTTACTATGTAATGTGGTTGACCTATGCGTGTGCTTTTGGTTTGATGGGGATCGCCAGGGGTTTTGCGCCAATTTTTTGGGGGAGAGACTTTGAACCTGCGGGCGTGCTCATCGTTGGTTTGGCAGTCACTTTGCCATTTGTGGCGTTTGCGAACATCATTCGAACCCAATACTTGATCCCGTCAGAACATGATAACGCCTACATAGTCTCTGTCTCGGTGGGAGCGGGATTAAACCTTCTACTCAATGCCATACTGATTCCGACTTGGGGCGCCCTGGGGGCCACGTTGGCTACCATTGTTGCTGAGGTAGCAGTGTGCCTGCTTCAGGCATTTGCGGTTCGAAAACTCATTCCGATACGCACCTATTTTATGCAATCCCTCTGCTTTTTGCCCATGGGTGCGGTCATGGCACTAGCTGTGTATTTTATAGGCGAATGGCTCAATCTCAGTGTGTGGACATTGCTCATTCAGTTGTTCGTGGGCGCTGGATTGTATTTGGCTATTTCGGTCTTGTACTTTTACAAGGTCAAAGATCCTTGGCTCATGGCTTGGCTTAAAAAGCGAAAAAATAGATCTTAAAGCGTTTTCACACAATTTCCTCATTGGTTGGAGATATCGATATGCAGGAAATGTCTTTGAAGGCATTTGACCGTCTTAAAATTGGACACGCCCAGAACTATTTGGCTGGTACAGGGTGCAGCGTTTTGTTATTCGAAGAGGGAGCTCCTGTCGGGCTTGATGTGCGTGGTGGTGGACCGGCAGCTCGCGAGTCTGAATTGCTCAAGCCCTGTGCTGCGGCGCAGAACATTCACGCCATTCTGTTGAGTGGCGGAAGCGCCTTTGGTTTAGGGGCTGCCAATGGTGTTATGCGTTACCTCGAAGAGCGAAAGATCGGCTTTGATGTGGGCGTGACACATGTTCCGCTCGTGTGTCAGTCGTGCCTTTTTGACCTGACTGTGGGCGATCCCTTCGTCCGCCCCGACGCGGACATGGCCTACGCTGCGTGCCTGAATGCTGAACGAGGGAATGGTTCAGTAGATGGTAATGTAGGGGCTGGCACTGGTGCGACGGTCGGCAAACTTTGCGGCATGAAGCAATGCATGAAATCAGGACTCGGTACGTATGCCGCACAAGTCGGTGACTTGAAAGTTGGTGCGCTCGTCGTTGTTAATGCGCTTGGTGACGTGTTTGACCCTATGACGAATCAAAAAGTGGCTGGTTTGTTAAACGAACGTGGTGATGGCTTTTTGAACTCGACTGACGTGATGCTTCAAAACTACGCGCGCGTAGATAATCGGTTCGTTGAAAACACGACGTTGGGCGTTCTTTTGACCAATGCTTGTTTCGACAAAGTTGCTTTGACCAAGGTAGCCAGTGTGACACATAACGCCTACGCCCAATGCATACGTCCTGTTCATACCTCTGCCGACGGTGATAGTATTTACGCTGTGTCTCTTGGTGACCTAGTCGCGGATATGGATGTTGTTTGCGAACTGGCATGTGCGGTGATGCGGCAGGCAATATTAAATGCTGTTCGATCCGCTAGATCGGCTTATGGTTATCCTGCAGCTTCAGAGGTGAATTTCTGAGGCTTGGTTTGGGGTGTTGTTGAGTGATGTCTCATGTGAGTTGGCGGCCGCAGAGATGTACCACGTTACGTCGCTACACTTCGGTTTTGAGCAAATTGCGTCCGCTCGCTCAATCTCAGCCTGCCTGCCTTCGGCTTCGCTATGGCTGAAATTTTGTGGAGATGTGCGGATTGCACGTCTTTGCGACGATCACAAAAAAAAGTGAAAAAAAATGTCACGTTTTTCACTGTGATGGGGAATTCATATAGCGGGGAAATGGGGTCTTTCCTTTTCTACTGTACAACCTGCACCATCATTGACAAATGAGATCGTCATGTTTCACGCCATTTGTATGCGATTAAATAGATCGCCTCCAACTTGTTATTCTCAATCACCGAGAATTTCATGCTTAGCCTTCGCGGAAAGTGGGATTCCGTGTCTTAGCTTGACATGTAATTGTAGGTGTCACAACTGTATCAGCGGCTTTGAACACAATCGCGCATTTGTATTCCTAGTCGTTTGGAGACTTGATTTTTCCCAACAAATCAAGTGACCCACAGAGTTTTAGCGGAATTCTCTGGAGCTTTAATCAATAAGGCTTGAAAAAGCCAGCGTATTAGGACGTCTATTGATTAAAAATCGACGAAATGCCGTTGAGGGGGCGGTGTGCCCTCGAGAAGGTTTTCGGTAAAAAGCCGCGGAGGTGGAGGCGGGGGAGGGCCCAACGAAGTTGGGGGGAGTATGCCCAGATGCCAATGGTGCCTGTTCAGGTCGTGACAAGATTTCGTTATGCCACGCTTTTAGTTACTCCGCGTCTATCCGTTTACGCTTTTCCAGTTTGTTCCAATCCTTTTGGTTTGTTGTCGTACTTTTGGTCGATTTCATTTGTCTGCCGTTTACTAGAATCCTTTTGGTTTGTTGCCACACCTTCGACCGATTTCATCTGTCTGTCGTTTACTAGAATCCTTTTGGTCTGTTGTGGACATGGTTAAAGAAAATACATAACTCCTGGTCTCCAACCGTAGAATTAGGTGGATCTTTGGGCCGGAGCTATGCACTTTCGCGCCTGCCCCCGCTATGCAAAACATCGGCTTTCAGCCAAAAGTGTTTGTCCGCATTAATTATGGCTAGAACAATAGTCGAGCGAGTTCCATATTGGGAACGAATGACCACAATGAAAGAAGTAAATTTTGTGGCAGAAATGCAATCATACGCTTGTAAGGCGTCATCATGTGAGAAAGAGAACTTGATAAAATCACATGACGTACACGTCACCGAACGATGAGTATACACCGGGCTAGGTGCTTGCACCCAATTTATGTACGCATCGTCGAGACAAAATGCACAGGCATGATGCCGTGGCATAATCTGGTTTCACTTAATCAGGGAATAATGTTTTGATGGGGCACGAAACGTGCCCCATTTGAGAATGCATAGACAGAACCACCGATGAAAGTTTGGGCGTGGATAGGTACGGAGAATTCGTCTTGGCAAAAATGATGGAAATTTTTGTTTTGAACTGTTTCTTAACACCTCGCTTGATATGAATGATTATTGGGAAAAATAGGGCGATTGCTCCATGTACGTGACACAGATAAACGTCCATTGGGCGAATAGAATGCGAGCTTGGACGGATAGACGATTGATTGAGTTGGAGGTTGAAGGAATGGGTAGATTCGTCCTGACGTAAAATGTGTTTGTTTTCTTGATTTTCTTTTTTGACCTCGCTGGGAATAGGAACTGGTGGAATTTTGTCGTTCTATTCCTCATGAAGGAATGGAACGACAAATGAAATACGTCCAAAGATGATTAACCTGTTTGGAAGTGGCGTAGTTGTTTTCAGAATAAGTTAATTTCGTCTTGGCGCTAAATTAAGGATGCTTTCTTGATTACTTGTTGTGTTTTGCCTCATGAGTGAAAGGGATTGAAGACTTAATGAAGTATGGCATGCTACAGGGGGCGCTTCAGGGCTCTGTTTCACAATTGTCGTTCTGGGCTTGCCACGCTTGGGGTGCCTCAACTTTTGAAATTGGTCGAATGACTCGAAATTTATGGCGATGATGATCCTGATGACGCAGTTCTGAGGCTAATTTCACATACTGAAGGATTCGTGTAGCCTTGGATCTTTTCTTATTCTTGGCACATTCTTCGTGGTCGCCTGGAACAGCTCTATTGGCTTTGGTGTGGATACAATGCTCATCCGTATGCTTCGTGGCTGTTTTGGCATTAGAACTAACCTCGCAGCCAGGACACGTACGTTTCGATTTAACCATATATTTGGACTTACCATGTTCGCGTTCAAATGGTGCTTGAAGAGAGACTATTATCTTTTCGACGAGGATAGTCAGTTTATTCAAACGGTAGTAGTAAGTGGATGTGCTAATATCCAGCTCCTCACAAATATCGACGTAATCCTTTCCCTGCAAAATGAGTTCAAGCATGGTTCTAAGACTACTGTGGGTCAATTTTGAAAGAATGATTTCAGTGTCCATTTTATTAATGATCCAATTTTCGTTATCTTCCCAGTGGTGGTTAGCGGAATGGTGACAATCAAGCAGTTCAATGATGGTTTCAGGGTCAGAAAGACTCGTTCTTTCCCAACAGGATCTTGGCTCTGTGTTCTCTTTAGACCGATTTCTGCTGATACCGAGTTGCCGTTTTGCTTCACGTAAGCAACTGCCAAAAGCATAGGTATAGAGATATTTCACAGGTAGTGTAGGTGTTTTAGCCGGATCCACATTCTTGGTAGCCATATAGAGCGCCGTTAAAGCCTCTATAAAGAGGTCATCGTATTGAGAATCGGGATACATTTTTTTCACACGGGTGGCGCAAAGTCGGCCAAGTTGAATCAACTGCGCGATGTGATAATAGAAGTACTGTTTTGTTTCATAAACGTCAGAAGCCATTTGGGGTACTCCAATATATAAGTGTCTGAGACAGGTGGGGAAAAAGAAAGAACAATATCATTGCTAATCGATACTAGATGAAAAAACGTTGTGCAAGTTGGTGAAGGGAAAGGACGTCCCTTTGAACCAGGGCTTGAACAGTTAATGATAAATACAGAAATGCCGAGCGGCTGAGTTTTTTAGTTGATCAGCTACTAGGTATTTCAGCCAAAGATGTTCTGCTATCCTTCAATTAAAACAGTTTCTTCATGATTCCTCATAAAGAAGGGGCGTTTATGAAGGAGGGATGAGGGATTAAGGAGAATGGATAAACGTCATTAACATGCTCATGGTTGACCTCGAGTAAGAGTATTAACAAAGATGGCGTTCAAAAGCAGGTTTCCCAGTAAGGATGAAACTGAATTTGAAGGAAAGGCGCGTTTCTCTCGTTTTGGTATGGGAGAATGGCATGTTAGGAAGAAGGTTTGAAAAGAACGGACTGCGGATAGGCGCTTGGTCTTGATCACTTTTCCATTGGTTTTGTCTGGAGGGTGAAAAAGACAGTGAACGAAAGTGAAGAACCACCGAGCCTTTCCTCGCATCAGTGGTTCGTATAGCCCTGGCTCGATCCACTCCCTTATGAGAGTGATGAA
Source organism: Myxococcota bacterium (assembly GCA_045643185.1). Taxonomy (GTDB): domain Bacteria; phylum Myxococcota_A; class Bradymonadia; order UBA4248; family UBA4248; genus RGIG464. The sequence continues at coordinate 11,179 of JAZUKH010000268.1, forward strand.
AGGTTGGCACAATATCTCGCCAGGAATAATTCGAACTATCCCTATCCTGAACCCAACTTCCACGTTAAACTTTACCAAAAGTTTAATTGGTTTGCAAGCACAAAATTGGATTTGGTCAAAAATATTGGAGTACAGATAAATTTTGTTGAGAAATGTGTTTTGGGGAGACATGATTATTCCTCATTTTAAGTTAGTTTATTGCCTGGAGCATTGAAAGGTATGTATCGAAAGCATAGAGAGACGATTTTTCATACCCTTTATATGTGTCAATTTTGCGTTTTTTTCCTAAAATTTTTTTTCTCGATGCACTTTTTTTGAACATGAGCTGATTTTGGTTTCTTCAAGCCTGCGTATCAGGTTTTGAATCAGATTTAGTGTTGTTTCTCAACACACCAAAAACGAACGGCGGTGATCTGGGGATTCAGGATGCGTGAACTGACAGAATCTTGTTCCATTTACCTTTTGATATAGATAGCTTTCGATGGAACGAAATAATGCAAGCTTAGCTATGCTGCTATTTCAAAACTCTCGCGCAGTGAACGAGGGTTTGGTACCGATGACTCGAGCGAGTCGCGAAGCTTCGTCGTCTGGCTTAAAAACATATTCAGAAGACGAAGTTTTGGGTAAAAAAAATGTTACGGCTCAAGTTTGTAAACAGGAACGAAATGCCGTTCAACTGGAACACGTACTTGCTGAAAACGTCCATTCGGTGCGGCCTTGATCAATGTTTTATCTTCACCAGTTTTCCAATTGGTGTCAGCAGAAGGCACGAAGCACTGATTTGGAGCGAAACCGGCCAATTGAGCAATGGAATTTTTCAAAACCTGTTTGACGCAAAATTGTGCTTTAACAGGATCAAACTGATAGGTCATACCCATATCGTATTTGGGTTGTTCAAAATGAGTCGCGTTAACACCGGCCCGAGCAATGATTTGAAGAAATGGTACTGGTATTCTCCTTACAGGATGAACGTATTTCTGAAAAAACTGCTCAAATTTAAAATGACTGTACTCTTCAAGGGCTATTTGAAGCCATTCAATCGTTTTTTCGCTTTTCCAGTCAGCAGATTTCGCCAAAAAACGCCAAAAATTAAGCATAGATAGCTGAGTGGAGACTTGAGACCACTGCTGATCAATGAGCCAGCTCAAAAAAAAGCCATCCAAGTATGGGGTGGAAGGTGAATTATCTCTCGCAACTGGTGATTTGTGTGTCGATTCGGCCATTTGTGTCGTGAAATTCCCCACCAAGTCCAACATTTGTCGTTGGTTGATGAGATCAAGTTCGCGAATCGTTTTAAGCGCGATATATTGCGTGGATCCTTCGCGAAACCAGGCCGAATTTTCATAATCCGACTGGGCGAAGTGAAGTTGTTCGCCATTATAAAGATGAAAGATTTCGTGGGCGAGTAGTAGGCGGCGTTCAGGAATATAAGCCGAATGATCTTTTCCGAGTTGAAGAACGATACCATTTGGTCGGGCAAAACCACTGATTTGAGCAGCATCGTGCTTTGATGGAAAAATAAACAGTGAGAGACTTTCAGGTGCCTTTTCAGGCATCAAATTTTGATAAAACTCAAGAATAGAGAGACTTTCACGCAAAAAAACGGGCGCATAAACCGAAAAAGCTCTATCCAAAACGATGGAGACTTTAGAGTGCTCGGAAACCGCTTCAATCGGTTTGATATGTCCGAAAACAAAATAGCTCCGCAACAATCCGAATTTATCTTGCGCCCAAAAGGACTGTTCGGTTTCTAACGCAACTTGGCTTGGGAGTGTGGAAGTGGCGATCAATGACTGCGTTGGATCATTAAAATGGATATCCACATTTGTCAAATGGTGAGTCGATGTGGATCGTTCGACGAAAAGGGATTCACCTGGAAATGCGAGATAATCCTCCGTATGCAATGGCGAAAGGGATGAAGCGACCCAGGTATGCGTTTGATCGAGAGGATCAAGTGAAAGGGAGTAATTGAATTGAAGAGAATATGTAGCTTTTGATAGCTGGGTACATCCACTTTGATTAAATTTAGCTTGCACCAGTTGTTCATTGGTATCTTTGATGCTGATGAGGGTGAATTTTTCAGCGTAACGTTGTCCAAAGGCAGGCAAACAAAGGATTTCGTGATCTTCAAGATTTTTTAGAGTAGCGGAAACACGAAGTTCATGTAGAGTCGTTTCGACCTCAATGAAATAGTTATCGTCATCATCTTGGACAGAGCCCAGAGGAGAAGGCGAGTCAATCAGTTCAGCATTGGTCGTTTGATACGTCATCGACGCAGGCTTTGTACAAGCCAAGAGAGTCAAGGCGCAAAGGGTAATGTATAGAAGGACTGAAGGATGCATGAGGTTCGAAAGAAGCCAAAAAAGTGAACGCGACATGCATGATATAAAACGCAAAAAGGGCAGGAAGCCCTGCCCTTTTTGTTATCACGCGCAAGCGTGAAGGGTGTATGGATTAACCGATCTGGAGGTCTTCGACGACGAAGGTGATTTCTTCCGTAAGGACATCATTACCTTTACCATCGAGGGCGCTGATTTTCCAAGATTTCGGCCAGCAGCCATAGAGGAACCACGTACGAATGACGTTACCGGCGTTGTCGTTGAGGATGATGGAGATGTCACGACGGACATACTGGCCTTCACGGGCCTGTTTCCACCAGTTCTGGAGGTCGGCGGTAACAATGTAACCTTTTTTGAGGGTGACATCGCCGAATTTGGCACGACCCGGACGTTTACGGAGCGTCAAATCATCGCCATCCTGGAATTCGATGACTTCCAATTCGGCATTGATACCATCAACGCCTTTGAAGAAACCAGCGGTAACACCACCGATTTCAACTTTGAAGTTGTAAGCACCAACGTGATCGATATCAGTACGACGGCTAGGCATAGTTTTTTTCTCCTTCTGAGTTGTGTCAGCCCCCAACCAATTGGGAAGAGCGGACAAATTAACATAACACCCTATGTCAGGAGTCCGCGGAATTACGGGCTCCTAACGACTTAAAAAAAGCTTTGATTATTCAGAAACGTCACCGCCTGCAGCCATCTGGCCGATACGGAAGATGACAAATTCAGCGGGTTTCGAGGGGCAGATACCGACTTCGCAGACGAGCTGACCGGCGTCGATAACTTCGGGGGGGTTGGTTTCTTCGTCGCATTTAACATAGAAGGCCTGTTCCGGGGTCTGACCGAGGAACGCGCCGGTACGCCAAATACGAAGGAGGAAAGCGGTGATAGTACGTTCAACGCGTTTCCAGAGGCGATGATCGTTCGGTTCGAAGACGACCCACTGGGTACCATTTTCGATGGACTGTTCGACCATATTGAACAGACGACGAACGTTGATGTAACGCCACGAAGGATCGCTGGAAAGCGTGCGAGCACCCCAAACGCGGATACCGCGATTGCGGAAGTAGCGGATGCAGTTGATGCCTTTCGGGTTAAGGATATCCTGTTCACCCTTGGTAACATTGTATTTCAGGCCGAGAGCGCCACGAACGAGTTCGTTAGCAGGAGCTTTGTGGACACCACGTTCGACATCGCTGCGAGCGTAGATACCAGCCATATAGCCCGAGGGCGGCTGATAGATGTTACCTTTCTGCGGGTCATAAACTTCGACCCACGGGAAGTAGTAGGCGCCGTATTTGGAGTCACGGGGTTTGGGAAGACGATCAACGCCACCTTTTTCGATCGTTTCGGGGCTATCGAGGATAGCGAAACGATATTTCATGTTTTCGCAGTGGCTCAGGAGGGCATCCTGGATAGCAGGATCGGTCTGGCCAGGGGCGCAAACGAGGGAAATGTCGTCGATTTCTTCGAGGAGTTTGAGACCGGTACGAGCGCCGGGGCCATTGTCTTTACCGATGTAAAGCGCAGCCTTGTTGGCAATTTTTTCGCCATCAGGATCAACGCTCGTTTCGGGATCAAACTGGCCAACGTTAACAACGTAGGCGCGACCGCCGCCGTTGTTAAAGAAACCATAAACAGCGTGAGCGAGATATTCGCTGTTCTGGAAGTCACCAAAATTCTTCGTGAACTGGCTCCAGTTCGTGCAGAGGATCGGTTCATTCACCGGTCCAACCGAGCACTCACCCAAAAATGCCAATGTGTTCGTGCCAGCAGCCTCGATAGGCTTGGTACCACGATCAACTTCTTCAACATAAACGCCAGGTGACAAATAAGTCGATGCCATTGAGATCTCCTGCTTCTTTCCGGTGAATTAACACTGGGGTTGGTGATTTAACAGAGGACCACCCTCTGTTGTGTGACTATTTCAAACGCACCATGCGATTGAACTATCTACTTCATGACTTGCGTCGGCCTTGACCTGAGAGCTGAACCGACCTGCCAAATGTCCTGTGAACAGGATCGCTTCGTCGGTCGCTATCCAGATAAGCCCAAACACAGAATTGTGCTGCGGGCCTTACCTTTTCTCCCATGCTTCGCCAGAATGACATGGTTTCTTCATACCCAAATTTCGGTTCTTCAACAGGTCTCAACGCTATCGTCTCGCGTTGGCGGAACGAATAACCTTGAAGTAACCCTTCACCGATCTCCGGATGCTCGTAGAATACCTTCAACGCCAAAGCTAAAAGCACATGCTCTTCCTGCGGCGTTTTACCCCATGCCGAAACCACATAATATAGTTTCAGCAAAAGGGACGGATCCACTGAATATTCAACCACTTCTCCCGAATCCTCGTTCACGCTCATCAATTTCTGACCACGCTCACGAACAATCGGATCGACGCATACGGCGCTAAGAAAAAGCGATAATGCAGGCAATTTCTTGATATTCTCTTCCGTTGGTATTGTCGTGTACAGCTCTACATCTTTGTAGCCAGCATTCTTAAGACTCGTCTCAAGAAGCTTCTGTAACGTTGTACTCACGTCTCTGATTATCTCAAACTGACCCACTTTTTCTACTCCTTGTCTTGTGACTTGCATCAAGTCCTAAGGAATTATGCTTATCTAGCTTCGTTGAATAACACCTTTTATCCCAGATTGTCAACTAATTTCACTGGAGAACGCTTTTTTTTGTTCTCACAACGCCATCTCCTCAAGTTTTGCCTCTCAGCGATGACAGACCCCTAATTTGCAGTATGTGTGCCAGTCTGAAAAAATGAATTTTTTATTTGAAAATAGTTCGAATTCCCTTGTGTAGTCATGGTTTCCGAAATGGGGTTGGTTTGAGTCACCAGGCAGTATTTCTCATTTCTCTCCTAAATTCTCCCAAAATGGGGTTTGGTGACCCCATGTTTTCCAATGTATACCCCACCTTGTGTGTGGGGTTATTTGTCTCCGAAAATTAGCTTTGGCATTTTGCATCCATTTTTTTCCCCATTTTAGCTACGAAAATAGAAGGGGTAGAGGCGTGTTTTTGCGTATTTTTGCATCGTCACGATAAAGATGACGCCAAAATACGCAAAAATAGCCTCGTAGGGGAAGGCTTTCCCCTCCCCATACACTTGAAAATCATTCGCTCCTGACCTTGTGATTGTTTTGCTGATCGCTTTGTAGGCGCATCTACGGTTTTTTGACCCCATGCTGATTGCAATCGGTAGCGCGTTGAATTTTGATCGTAAAAATTCAGTTTTTTGCACTAATTTGATGACACGGATTGTTAAAGGCTTTAAAAGTGTTCGGCTTTTTTCAGGTCTTTTGAAGGACCGGCTGCTATATTTAATGTATGGAGTAGAAAAATGGCGATTCAGGTTCGCAAAAAAGAAGAAGCGCAGGAACAAGCACAAGCGCAAGTTGAGAATGAGACGGAAGTCGTTGAAGCAGGCGCCCCCGAGGTCAACGTTAAGCTTCCGGAAATGAACGACAAGTTCCTTATGTCATCAGGGAATGCCATGGCGTGGTTGATGGAACATCGCCGCATGGTCATTTTGGTCGTTTGCCTCGTCATTGTAGGTTGCCTCAGCGTCATCGGTGTGATGCGTTTTCAGGAAAATGGCCGTGTTGGCCGCAGTGAGTTGTTGTCTAAGGCCTTTGTTACGTTGGATGCTCCGACGCAGGAAGAGGCGAAAAATCTTGAGAGTCAGCGTCAGGCTGCTTTGACGAAACAGGGCATTGCTGCTGAGACTTCAGACATATTGAAGGTTGAATACGCCGTTCCTGATGATGCGAAGCGTTTTGCGCTGGTTCAAAAATATATGACTGAAACAGCGAATACGCTTGATTCATCGGAAGCGGGATCTTCCGGTAGACTTTTGTTGGCGGGTGTTTCAATGCAAAATGCCAAGGTGGATGAAGCCATCAAAAATTACGAGACCGCCATGGCCGGCAGCCCGGATATTCGTCTGTTTGCTATCATTGGCGAAGCGGAAGCCCTCGTCGAGAGCAAGAAATATGATGAAGCCATTGCGAAATATGACCAGTTGGCGTCAATTGGGGCTGGCTATGGTTCGTATGCGAAACTTTCACAGGCTCAGATCTATGAGATGACGGGTAAAAAGGATGAGGCTATCAGCGCCTATACATCAGTCATTCGCGATTTTGGTCAGCAGGATGATCACCAGGTTGCCACGGCGCGTCTGCGTATGCTAACGCCAGACTGGCAAAAGTTGATTGCTGGCGATCAAGCTGCGGTTCCGGGCGCTGGCGATCCCGCTCCGGTTGCAGATTCGGCAGCCCCTGTGGCGCCTGCTACGGTGGCAAACTAAGTTAGTATATATAATAGGTATATCTCATGGTCAGACGATTGGCTTTGTTGGCATCCTGTTTAGGGTGTTTTCTTTTGGGGTGTGCCGGCAGTGGCGGCAATTCTGCCGTGCCGACGGTGCCTCGGAGTGTCCAATACGATGTTGCGCTCGATTGGGCTTACCCGCTTAATCCGAAAGAGACGTTTTATTTGGGAGCTCAACCCATTGAGCTGGGGCATGTTGCTTCAGCCAATGGTGTGACCTATGTGGGGTCAACACTCTCCAAGGTTACAGCCATTGATGAGGCTCAGGCAAGGATCTTGTGGGACAAAAGCATGACTGCCCCGGTTTCTGCGGGCCCCATCGTTCATGGCCAATTTCTTTTTGTGGCGCTGGGGGATGGCGCGGTCATCAAGATGAACGCCAAAACCGGTGCCATTGTTTGGCGCTACGAGACGACGGTGCCAGTTGAGCAATCGCTTGTCGTTCAGAATGGTGTCGTTGCCTGTGTTAACGGCAATAATCGACTGTTTGTGCTTGATGAACTTGAGGGAACCGTCAAATGGCGTCGCGAACGTCCACGCAGCAACGAATTCACGATGTATGGTCAAGCGACCCCACTTATCCATGATGGCGTTTTGTATGCAGGCTACTCCGATGGCAACCTCATTGCGTATGGTCTGGAAAACGGCACGGTTATTTGGTCGCGCGATTTGGCGCCGGATGCTCGGTTTAAAGATCTCGATGTACAGCCTGTCATTGTGGACAACATTCTATATGCGGCTAATTCATCGGGTGGTCTTTATGCCCTCGATGCACGCGATGGTCATACGATCTGGCAGCGCGACATCATGGGGGCGAGTTCTATTGTGCCCTATCAGGGAAGTCTGTACATTTCTTCACAATACGGGCTGTTTCGCGTTGATATGGAAACGGGTGAAACGCTTTGGCAGAATGAGATACAGCGCGATGCACTGATATCTCCGATTCAGCTTGGGCAAAAATATATCTATGCTTCGGTTCAGCGGTTTGGGTTGGTCATGGTCGATCGCGCATCAGGACAAACCGCTCACGTTCTGGACATGGGGACAGATTTCACCAGTGCGCCTTTGCTTATGCCGGGTGTGTTGACCGCGATATCGAATCGTTCGACTGTTTATCGTTTTTTCGTCGAAGATAAACCGGTTATTTAATATATTTATAAAATTCTATAAGTGGGGATCAATCATCCCCACTGATTGTGTCTGTCCATAATTTGTTGAGATAATAACGAAATTCATAATTGCGTTATGTTTTATTAATACAATTAATGCTCGCAACCGCCTGCAATGATGATAATCGAGACAAGTTATGTTAAGTATCTGCCGGAGATCCATGCTATCAGAGGGTACAGCTTGTCTGAGATGTAACTTAAAATATGGTAGCGAGGGCTATCGGCTTTGCCGATACGCCCTGCGGGCGCGGGCTATTTCGCGATGCGAAACACGCCGCGCCAAAATATGAAAGGCGCTACGTGTATCAGTTTGCTTGATTTAGGCTTTGCCGTGGTCGAATTTGTTTTCTATTTCTGATCGGGCGCTGAAAGCCTCGACCGAGCTCTGACGCGTCGTGGGTGGAAACTAGTGACAGCTCAGCTTGGCTGCCCGCGTGCCAAAGGCTCGCGGGCAAAAAAAGAATGGCTATATCAACCGTGCCCGTCTTGCCTTCGGCTTCGATAGACACGGTTATGCAAGCACCGGCGTTGCCGGTGCCCGGCTTCCAGCCGCCTACTTTCCATACCGTTCGCGCTTTTAGTTTCGTTTTATGACACGCGCTTCGAACGCTTTGCGTTCATGCGCTCTCTATTAAGACTTCCTTATCCTGCTAAGATGTAACGGAAAATAATTTTCTTTGCCACAACTGGTTAAATGTGGTTAATTGTGGGTGTACGGTGCTTTTTAGGCGCCTATTATATAATGTAGACTTACAAAGTTGAGTGTTGGGAGAATAATATGACCAAAAAGTGGATTTTTGCGGCGTTGTTGTGTGTGACCATGCCGATGGTCGGGTGTGATGATGACGACAATACTTCGTCGTGTGACGAGCAAGCGGTCGAGTGCCGTGACAACAGTGTGCAGAAATGCGTCGACGGCGACTGGAAGATCATCGAAGTGTGTGGTGACGCTAAGACCTGTACGGATGGCGAGTGCAAAGTCAAGGATTCAGGTGGCGATGACAAGACTGGTGGCGATGACAAAACTGGTGGCGACGACAAGACTGGTGGCGATGACAAAACTGGTGGCGACGACAAGACTGGTGGCGATGACAAGACTGGTGGCGACGACAAGACTGGTGGCGACGACAAGACTGGTGGCGACGACAAGACTGGTGGCGACGACAAAACTGGTGGCGATGACAAGACTGGCAAGGATGAAGCTGAATGCTCGACCGGACTTAAAGATTGCGACGCGAATGGTAAGCCGCGCGCTTGTGTCGATGGACAGTGGACGAGTCTGAACGCTTGTGCTTCTGACAAGTATTGTTACCAGGGCGACTGCCAGGCTTGTCGTCCCGACCACAATGACTGCGGCGAAGACGCGTCGTGCGTGGCGAACGAAAACAAAACCGCATACACGTGCGTGGCCAAAAAGCCGGACGAAGAGACGAGCGGCATTAACTGCACAGGTAAAGGGAATGGCAACTATTGTACGACGATCGACAACGTTGCCTGGGCGTATGCCTGCAAGAATGGCGTGGTCATCGACGATGAGACCGACGCCATCAAAGCCCCGGTGGCTTGCAAGGGTGACGATAAGTTCTGCACGACGATATACTTCTCTCCGACCTGCGTGTCGTGTCTCGAAGACAGCGATTGTGACGGAGATATGATCTGCGACGGCCTGAATGGCTGCGTTGAACCGCCCGACTCGACCGATCCGTTCTTCTGCACCGTCGAAGATGCCGAACTTGGTTCGAAATGCGTCGAAAAAGCTGGTGTGCATTACCTCGTTCAGTGCGGTGGCTATGCGAACGACATCGGCAAAGAAACCGATTGTACCAATCATTCTATGGGGTCGAGTTGTTACACGAGTACGACTTATCACTATTCCGTGTGCGGCTGTAACAGCGACGCTGACTGCAAAGACCCGGCTAAACCCAAATGCGGCAGCTTTGGCTCGTGTGAGGCTGCAAGCACTCCTGAGGACTAAACGCACGTGGAGATGTGTAACTGGTAGAGAAGCGCAGACTCCACGTCTCTACCGTGTGCACGTCTCTACCGGTGCTGCGACATTCAATGGCTTTTTATGAGTTTGTAACGTTGAATGTACGCGCCAAACTTGGTATTCTGGCTCTGCCAGAAGAGGGGGGCGCGGCGTATTGGCAAAGCCAATAGCCGCGT